>DAOQVZ010000007.1:0-5289 GCA_035341815.1 bacterium | reverse complement strand
CGGGGTAAAGGAGAAAAGGATGCTTAAAGACAAGGTGGTTGTCATAACAGGCGCTTTCGGAGGGATAGGCAGGTCTCTTGCAAATAAATTCGGAGTTTCGGGAGCCAGGCTTGTTCTCTGGGATGTCAATATAGACACTCAATTTGAAAAGGAAATCGGGAATAAGGGTTTTGAATTTCTCTCAGCTAAAATTGATATTACGAAAAAAGAAGAGATTGAAAAATGTCTCGGAAGCATAATTGAAAAGTGGGGGAAAATCGATGTTCTTATAAACAACGCCGGAATTACCAGGGACAACCTTGTAATAAGAATGGATGAGAAGGAATGGGATGATGTCCTGAATGTAAATTTGAAAGGAGCTTTCCTTTGTAGTAAAATTATTGGGAAATCGATGCTTTCAAAAAGAACAGGCAGAATTGTGAACGTTGCCTCAATAATAGGGCAGATAGGAAATGTCGGACAGGTTAATTATGCGGCATCAAAGGGCGGAATGATAGCCATTACCAAGACCTGTGCAAGGGAATTCGGAAGGTTCGGAATAAATGTGAACGCTGTGGCGCCGGGGTACATAATGACTGCCATGACGGAAAAACTGCCTGAAAAGGCAAAAAATGAGATGATGGAAAAGGTGGCGCTGCGAAGATTCGGAACTGCAGATGAAGTTGCCGACCTGGTTTTTTTTCTTGCTTCCGACAGTGCATCTTATATAACAGGACAGGTTTTCAGAGTTGACGGCGGGCTTGTGATGTAAAATTTTGGAGTTCGAATTTATCAGTTTTGTTTGTTAAAAAATAAAAAATACAGGAGGGATGATGGAAAGAGCAGAAATAGTAAATCAGGTGAAAGATATAGTGTCGGAGAAATTGGGAGTGAGTCTTTCCGAGGTTACAGAAACAGCATCTTTTGTGGACGACCTCGGGGCGGATTCTCTCGATACTGTTGAGCTGGTTATGAAGCTTGAAGAAAAATTCGGGCTGGAAATTCCGGACGAAGATGCGGAAAAAATCAAGACGGTAAAAGATGCCATAGAATATATAGAGAATAAAAAACAATGAGAAAAAGAGTGGTTGTGACGGGCATGGGAATGGTTACGCCGGTTGGGAACAATGTTTCCTCTTCCTGGGAGGCTCTTAAATCCGGCACTAACGGAATAGGTAAAATAAGCAAATTTGACGTTTCTTCGTACGATTCCAGGATATCGGGCGAAATCAGGGATTTTGCGCTGGAAGGCTTTAATCCGAAAGTTCTGCGAAGGATGGATTCTTTCGTGCAGTTCGCTATCAAGGCATCCGGAGAAGCCGTGAAAGACAGCGCGATTTCTTTGAGTGAAGAAGAAAAAAATAAGACAGGGGTTATTATAGGTGCGGGTATAGGGGGGCTCAAGGTGATAGAAGAACAGCATGAGATACTCCTTAAGGGAGGCCCTTCGAGGGTTTCTCCATTCCTTATTCCCATGCTTATTCCCGACATGGCTGCCGGGCAGGTTGCCATGCAGTTCGGCTTCAAAGGCATGAATTTTGCCACGGTCAGCGCCTGTGCTTCCGGGGCGCATGCCCTTGCAACGGCTTTTAATATGCTCAGGCAGGGAGTTGCGGATGTTGTGATAGCAGGAGGAACCGAGTCCTGTATTACGCCTCTCGGCCTTGCCGGTTTTTGTTCCATGAGAGCCCTTTCCACCAGGAACGACGCTCCGGAAAAAGCTTCCAGGCCTTTTGACAGGGAGAGGGACGGTTTTGTTATGAGTGAAGGTGCGGGGATTGTTGTTCTTGAAACTCTTGAGCATGCCCTTTCAAGGAATGCTCCAAATATTTACGCCGAATTTATCGGGGCAGGAATGAGCTGCGACGCTTATCACATAACGGCTCCCGACCCTGAAGGCCGGGGCGCTGCACTGTCAATCAATTACGCCCTGCGGGACGCAGAGGTGGATTCCGGGAAGATTGATTATATAAACGCACATGGGACTTCCACCAGCCTCAACGATAAAGGAGAGACTCTTGGCATCAAGAGTGTTTTTGGCAAAAGAGCGTACGAGATTCCGGTAAGTTCCATAAAATCGATGATAGGCCATACGCTTGGTGCGGCAGGAGCCATTGAATTTGTATCTACATGTCTTACCGTCAAAGAGGGGATTATACCTCCTACCATCAATTATGAGTTTCCTGACCCTGAATGCGACCTTTTTTATGTGCCCAATAAGGCCATGAAAAAAAATGCGGGTATGGCGATTTCCAATTCTTTCGGTTTCGGGGGGCATAATATCACTCTTGTTGTGAAGAAATATGAAAACTGAATTTCAGGGAAACAAATCAAAACACCTTTCGTGAAATAATCACGGTAAAGTTCAAAATGAAGTAATAAATCATAGCTTCTCGCATGAAATCCAAAAATAGAGAGAGCTCGAAGTAAAGAGTAAAGGAGAAAAGAATGGATTATTTCTTGACAGAAGAGCAGGCCATGATAAAAGAGCTTGCCCGTAAAATCGCCAAAGAAAAAATATTGCCGGTAAGGGCAGAGTATGATGAAAAAGAAATTTTCCCGGCCGACATTGTGAAAACACTTGCAGAGTCAGACCTTTTCGGAGTTTACATACCGGAAGAATACGGCGGCATGGGATATGGAGTTTTTGAACTCTGTCTGGCAATAGAGGAATTGAGCATAGCTTGCGGAGGTATTTCTCTGGCATATGCAGGTACGGCTCTCGGGACATTTCCGATTCTTCTTTACGGGAACGAGGAGCAGAAGAAAAAATACCTTCCTTCTATAGCGAAAGGTGAAAAGATAGCTGCTTTTGGAGTTACTGAGTCAGAGGCAGGCAGCGATATTACTTCGCTTGCCACTACGGCAAAAAAGGAAGGAGATTATTACGTGTTGAACGGTACCAAGCAGTGGATTACAAACGGCGGGGAAGCCGAAATATATGTTGTAATAGCAACGACTGACAGAACAAAGGGACCGAGAGGCGCAACAGCTTTTATTCTTGAAAAAGGCATGGAAGGTTTCAATTTCGGCAAGAAAGAAAACAAGCTCGGCATAAGGGCTTCTGCAACGAGAGAACTGGTTTTTGAAAACTGCAGGGTTCCTGCTGAAAATATGCTTTCAAGGGAAGGAATGGGTTTTCTGATTACCCTGAAGAATTTTGATTCAAGCCGTCCTGGAGTTGCCGCTCAGGCGCTCGGTATTGCACAGGGAGCCTTTGAGGCATCTCTTGAATATGCGCACCAGAGAAAGCAGTTCGGACAGCCCATAAGCTCTTTCCAGGCAGTGCAGCACATGCTTGCGGACATGGCTACGCAGATTGAAGCGGCGCGTTCTCTAATATACCAGACTGCAAAAATGATAGATTCCGGCGTGAAAGATTTTTCAACCAATTCTGCCATGTGCAAGCTTTTTGCCTCCGACGTGGCAATGAAAGTGGCTACGGATGCGATACAGATTTTCGGAGGGTATGGATATATGAAGGAATATCCTGTGGAAAAGATGTTCAGAGATGCAAAGATAACCCAGATATACGAGGGAACAAACCAGATACAGAGAAACGTCATAGGAAAGGATTTAATCAAGAGCCTTTCAAAAAAGAAAAATTGAAAGAGTGAAAGAAATCATATATTGTGAAAACAGCAAGAGAGAAAGAATAGACATTTACCTGAGAAAATGTTTGGGTTTTTCGCGCGAAAAAATAAAGGAATTTCTCAATAGCGAAGCAATTGCCGTTAACGGGAAAAAGGTTGGGCCCGCATATTTACTGCATAATAAAGACAGAATTGAAATAAAGAAATTACTTGTTTCTCAATTGGAAAACGGGATTGAACCTCAGAAAGGATATCTTGAAATACTGCATGAAGACGAACATGTAATTGTTATAAATAAACCGTCAGGCATCATAACACACCCGACGGCGGGAATATCGAGAGGGACCTTGCTTAATTATGTGTTTTTCCATACCAGGCTTGCAGGAGGTTCTTATCCGAGGACGGGAGTGGTTCATCGTCTTGACAGGGAAACTTCAGGCGTTATTATCTTTTCAAAAACAGAAATTTCTTACGAAAGTCTTATTCAGCAATTTAAAAACAGGCAGATTGGCAAGGAATATCTTGCACTGGTGAAAGGCTTTTTTTCTCCCGGTTCAAGAAATATTGAATTTACCGTTTTCCCTGACAAAAAAGAACGCACTACCATGGAAGTCCATTACTTGAGGGGGAAAAAAACTGTTACAAGAATAGATGCAGTTGAATACCTTGGAAGCCACGACATCACTCTTGTAAAAGCTAAACCTGTAACTGGAAGAACTCATCAGATAAGGCTTGCACTTGCTTCCGTGGGCTATCCAATAATAGGGGACAAAAAGTACGGCGTGAGTTCTTCTTTGATAAACCGCGTTGCCTTGCACTCTTACAGGATATCTTTCAGGCATCCATGTGGAGGAGACAGCGTTTTGTTCACCGCCCCTCTTCCAGAAGATTTATCTGCGATTATCAAACCGGAATTACTGGCTCAGCTTGACAAAACAGCATAAATTGTTATAATTATATAGTTTTATTGATATCTGCGCGGGAATAACTCAGCGGTAGAGTGCAACCTTGCCAAGGTTGAAGTCGCGGGTTCGAATCCCGTTTCCCGCTCTTGTGAGTTTCAGGATATAACGCGGCAAGTTGAATATATCCTGATTTGAAAATAATGAAACGGGATGAGAACCATGGGTTCGAACCGACTGAAGAAACCTTGTTTTGCAAGCTGAGCTCTGTGCGAGCTCCTTGCGTTTAGCACAAATCCCGTTTCCCGCTCTTGTGAGTTTCAGGATATAACGCGGCAAGTTGAATATATCCTGATTTGAAAATAATGAAACGGGATGAGAACCATGGGTTCGAACCGACTGAAGAAACCTTGTTTTGCAAGCTGAGCTCTGTGCGAGCTCCTTGCGTTTAGCACAAATCCCGTTTCCCGCTCTTGTGAAATATCGGCGTATGAAGAGCGATATCTAATGTGCAATATATACGTAAATGCTTGACAAAAATGCTTTTAGGCTTTATAATTAGATAGGCGAAGTTAAGATTGGCATTTTACTGGCACATATATTTTGCTGCTGTGGCTCAGTGGTAGAGCACGTCCTTGGTAAGGACGGGGTCATGGGTTCAATCCCCATCAGCAGCTGGTCTTCCGGGCTCTTTCCTATCAAAAGCAAGAAGAGAACCGCGTTAGAGAAAAGTTTTTTTCATAATGAGAATTTTATAGGATTATAATCAAGGAGGCGTAAAAATGGCAAAGGAGAAATTTGTAAGGAGCAAGCCG
>DAOQVZ010000006.1:9115-37063 GCA_035341815.1 bacterium | reverse complement strand
TATCTCTTCATACAACCGCCTTGCCGCATCAAAATTCTTTTCTTCAAGATATACTTCTGCCTCCCTGAACAACCCGTATATGCGGTAGTATGCTGTCAGCTCGGGTATCCCGTAAATTTCCCTGTATGTCCTGTGCGCACCGGAATAATCCTTCTCCAGCCGGTAGCTTTCCGCTATGTTGAATAAAGCCAGTTCCCTGCCGTGCCCGGGAAAATCTTTCAGTTTCTCGTATTCGGTGCGGGCGGCCTGATAATTACCTGTTCTGATAAACTCGTCAGCCATGGAAAAAACCTTATCTGAATTTCCAGTGTCCGCCCTTAAATTAAAAGATACAAGAAGAGTCAAAGAAATCATCCAGTAACCTATCGCTTTCATAAAAGAACCTCCTTTCGCGCACGAAAACTTTTTTTATTTTCCGGAAAATTATATTACTTATTGAGTATTGCGCAACTAATGTCGTATAGCGGTTATTGCAGGTTTTAGCGAATCCTGGAGATTGCCGCCTCACTACGCTTCTCTCAATAAAAGACGAAGGAATAAATAGATCCCGTTGCTGTTCGTCCTATATTGTATATCTTTTAACCTTATGGAACAAAGTTGGCTGAAAACTAAGTGACACCTCTTAGTAGCAAGAAAGATGTCCTCTTGAATTTGCAGGAGGCCATATCTAAAGACGATTTTCTATCGAAATGACACCACCTTCTCCAAAGGGGGCAGGATCAAGGCGATACTTGTGATATACAGAGTTGCAGGAAACGGCAGGAAGGTGCTGTTGCATACGGACTCCGTGAACAAGGAGAGAATGAATTCTGCCGGAAGTTTTTCAGGAATATGGTAAAGCTATACATTTGCCTTTTCATGCGGTAGAATTTATTAAGAACGCCAGAATGTATAAAACCTATAAACTGCAAAGGAGGATAGATGAAAAAATTAATCGGATTGACGGCGGCGGTCATTTTTCTCATGGCTTTATCGGCATATGCAGACCTTGTGGTAGGACAAACCCTGATGAGACAAAAAAAATATGCAGAGGCAAGGGAAGAATTCCAGAAGGACATCGGCAATCTGAAAGGGGCAGAAGCTGTCAGGATACAATTGCTGATAGCATCCACTTACGACAGAGAAAAAAAATGTCCCGAGGCGCGCAGGGAATACGAAAAAGTCCTTGAGATGGAAGGAGCAACCGACGTCCAGAAAGCGCAGGCCCTCATCGAGACGGGACGGATACTATGGAGAGAAGAAAAAAATACTGAAGGAGCAAGGCAGGCTTTCTCAAAAATCCTGCAGATAGAAGGAGCAGGAAGCACCTATAAGGGAAGAGCTCAGCTGGGACTGGCAACCGCATACTGGGTTGACAGAAACTATGAAGAAACAACAAAAGAGGCAATAAAGGTTTCTGCAATTGAGGGTGCCGACCCGTCCACCAAAAGCATGGCTCTTCTTTATGCTGCACGCGGATACAAGGCAATGAAAAATTACCCCGAGGCGTTAAAATTCTACAGGGATTTTACAGCCAGTGAAAAGCGCATCAACTACCTGAATGAGGGCCGTCTGGCAATAGGCGAAATCTGTATGCAGGATGAAAAATACGCGGAAGCGAGGGAAGAATTTTCAAAAATTATCCAGGCCGAAGGTGCTCCTGAGAATTACAAGAGTTCGGCCCAATTTTTCATTGCCCAATCATACCTTGCGGAAAAAAACAACGCAGAAGCTTTGAAGGAATACAGAAAGCTGGCAGAACTTCCTTACGCGTCGCCCAGCCAGAAAAAGGAAGCCAAAGCCAGGATAAGCCAGCTGGAAAAAGAATAAAGTCAGGTCTATTGCAGTTTCCTGGTAAGCTCCATGTCAAGGATATTGTTATTCAGATGCATGGTACATGTATCGCACATCATCCCTACAAGGGTAATTTCATTATTGTCTTCAACCTCTCCTGCAAGCTGCCAGTAATAGTTTTCCAGTTCAGGATGACGGGAAACCGCAAAACGTTTTTCAATTTTTTTGAATTCCTTTTCACCTATATCCACGGGAGAAAACCTGAACTTCATGTGGGTAACTTTATTTCTGCACTTAATCTCGATAAGAGATTCTGCTCCGTAATTAAACATGAAATAGGTGATAACTTCATCAACAATCTTGGCAATTTTCTTAATTTCGTACTTCATCGTTTTCTCCGTGACGTTTTATGAAATCTATAACAGGTACAAGAAAAGCCGCTACGAATCCTCCCGCGAATCCGTTATTGTAAAGATTAATCCCTCCGTGCAGCAATCCCACGTTCATTACTATAGAAAGGTGGAAAAAACCCGCGGCTATCCCCGCGGCAAAACCGTATTGCCCTGCAACCGGCGCCAGAGTCGTACCGAAAAGCCCTGCAATAATTACTTCAGTCGCGGACGTTTCCCATATTTTCATAAAAGACGCTATGACAACTCCCAATAAAATAGGCAGGCAGTTTCTCACATGTTTTCCGAAAGCAGAAAATCCCACAACAGTCAGTATGCCCCCTATCACGGGGCCGTTAATAGAACCTCCCACAAGAAAGACAAACAGCATGGATACCATGCCCATGAATCCCATATTGAAAAATGTTGCAGGATACCCGCCCACAATCGTAAAGTCGCTTATGAGCCGACCTGTAGACCTGTGTATGCGCTTAAGCGGCTGCATCAAACCTTGCGTTCCGGAACGAGAAAAAAAGAATCCGGCACACATGAGAAAAAGAAAAACAAAACTCAGGAAAATCCTGAAAAACAGGTCAAATTCTTCTGCCAGCATGTAAGACGGATTAATCTCGAAACCGAAACTGCGCGCGTTGGCAACTATGAAAGAACCTATGATTCCCCCGGTAAAACCCACGTTGTATATATTATATCCGTTGTGGAAACGGAGCATATGGGAAGCCATGGCAGGAAGAATGAAACCGCTTGCCAGTCCGAACAAAATACCTGTGGCAATACCGGACGCAGGAGAAAGGCCAGCTCCAAAAGAAAAATAACTCACAAGTGGCGCGAGAGTCGTACCGAACAGGGCTACAAGGAGATTATTCCTGTAAGGGGCTTTCTGGTAAAGGCTGAACAGGTAAACGCCGGCAAGAACAGGCCAGATATTGAAGATATTCTTGCCGAAAAAGGCAAATCCCGTCACTGTGTATACTGCAGCTATGAAAGGTCCGTTAACATCTACCCTGCATATCAGCATCATGAGAACAGCCGCAAATCCGCACAATCCCGCATTAAGAAGGGTTGCGCCTAATCCTCCGACAAGGAGATAATCTGTCAGAAGAAGGCTTGGAGAAACAACTATGCGGGATATTCCATTAAGAATTTGATCGGGAGTTGCGAGAAAAAAAGAAGTAAATATCAGCAGCACGGGAAGGAATAAAAGGAGAATCATTGATTTTTGCTTTACCATACGCTTCCCTCGATACTCTGTACAGTGAGGATGCGCCGGTATTCCTGAATCCTAATCCGATTGATTCCCTCAGTCTTATTTTGCATTGTTATTCAAATTTAAACTTCTTTTCCAAATCAGCAATATTATAACATTTAAAAAGGCCGTGGTAAATTTTCAGAAGTGACGGGGTTAAATTATTGATTTTTGTTCTGTAAAGCATTAAAATTAAGGTTGACGGAAAAACAGTATAATATCTTTCTGTCAGGCAGGACAAATGGGGGAGACAAACATGAAAAAAGGCAGGTTGGGGCACAAAACCGGCAAGGCGGCAAAACTTGCCTTTATTACAACACTATCGGCCTGCCTTGTTTCATGCGCAATCTCAAACCTGCCCATCGACACGGAGGAAAAGCCTACCATCAGGGTTTCGACAAAAAAGTCTGGAGAAAAAATGGGCAAATCGGAAAATTGCGAAATTGAGATGATAAGATATGCGGGAACTCCGGAAGAATTCGGCAGGAATTTCGGTCTTAAGCACGCAGAGAGACTGCGCAAAAACCAGGATGCCTGGCTTGGCAAAGCTGCGGCCAAAAACATTTCTCCCGGGCAACTCCTCGAAATGGCCAAACCCATGGTGGACACGGTAAGGAAAATAGCCCCTCACTGGCTCGAGGAAGCCGAAGCTGCGGCTGAAGCGGCAGGAATAGACAAAAAACTTTACGCCATACGCATGTTTTACATGGGGCAGCTCACTTCAGGAGGACGCGGATGGTTCATTCCCCAGGAACCTGACGACTGCACTTCCTACGTGTTATCCGGCAGGTTTGCCGATGGAGGATACACTTTCTTCCACCGGACCCGGGACAATACGCCTGGAAAACAGTCTGGGGCCATCTGGGACATCAACGCAACCGGGGTAAACAAGTTTATGGCCGTTACCTATACGGGTTCCACAAATGTTTCGGTCATGGTGAATGAAAAAGGACTCGCAGCCTCGGCAGACATGGGGGGACCCAATGCAAAAAAACGCAAAGATGTTGGAATGATGAACGGCCTGATGCTAAGGTACATTGCCGAAAAAGCTTCAAACTGCGAAGAGGCGCTTGAGATAGTGAAGCTTTTCGTGGAAAAGGGCTGGTATGCAGGGGGAAAGCCAGGCACGAAATGGACTTTCACCGACATGCAAGGTAAAATCCTTGACGCAAGCCACAGTTCTGACATGGATTCCCTGACATACAGGTATATCGAAAACAAGTTTTACATTACCCGGACACGGGGAGGAAGCGCTGACAGGATGCTGGAAAAAATGGAAACCCCCGCGGCATTTACCGACTTCAGGAATATTTCCCGCAACCCTCAGGCAAAAATCAACTATGGAAAGAACAGCATAGCCGGCATGACAATACGCGTTCACCCTGTCTATCCCCAATACCTCACAAGCGCATGGTTTTCATTTCCCGCCGCATCCCTTGCTTTTCCCATGTACATGGGTGGAACAAGAACCCCCTTGCCCCTTCTTGATGGTTCTGTGTACGAACTGTGTGCATCGATTACCATTGATACGGATACAATTGAAAAAATGGAAGAAAAACTTAATTCAAGCGCGGCCGAGATGGAAAAGCAGGCAGAGCAACTCATAAAACAGGAACGAGTCGTCGAAGCGCGCGAACTTATAGACAGGTGGACCCGCTCGGTTGCGGAAGAACACCTGTTATTCTTGAAAAACCTGTTCGGAAAACATTCAGAATGAATATTTACAGCTTCTTTACGGACTACAGGTGAAAAAATGTTTCCACAGGAAAGAATTGAATAATATCTCCCCAATGGAGGCCATCATGCTTCAGCTTTATGAAGAATTCAATTCGCTCGGAGAAATGTTCCGGAAGTCGGCACGAAAATATCCGGACAAGCCTGCCGTGATTTTCCAGGGGAAAACCTCGTCTTACGCACTTATGGAATACTTTTCCAACAAGACCGCCAATTTCCTTGCTGAAAAGGGAATAGGCAGGGGAAAAAATGTCGGGCTTTACTGCATAAACTCGCCTTGGTTTGTGGCGGCATATTTCGGAATCTTAAAGACCGGCGCCACGGTGGTTCCGGTAAATCTCCTGCTGAGCCCGGAAGAAATCCTTTACATCCTGCATGATTCAAGAGCCGCGGGACTTATCTATTCAGACATCTTTGAAAACAACGTATCAAAGGTAAAGAATTCACTTCCCGGCCTTAGTTTCCTGGTGGCATCAGGAAAGCCCTGCATCCCGGGAGCCCTGCCTTTCAGCAAAATCCTCGAGGAAGGAAACCCGGATTTCAATATTCCCAAACTCGAACAGAAACAGGACGTGGCGGCCATACTTTACACGTCCGGCACAACGGGCGTTCCAAAAGGGGCAATGCTAACCCACGGCAACCTGCTGTTCAACGTCAATTCAATCCTAAAGATTCTGACAGTGGATGAAACCGACGTCTTTCTCACCGTACTGCCCATGTTCCACGCTTTCGGGGCAACCGCCGGAATGATAACGCCCATAGCCGCGGGTGCAACCGTATCGGCAGTCCCCAAATTCATACCAGCAGATGTGATGCAGACAATCTGCGATACGCGCGCCACCATTTTTCTCGGAGTTCCGGCCATGTACAGACTTCTTGCCGACTTACCCGAAAATTTTTCATGCGGAGACTTGAAACTCCGGTTCTGCGTATCCGGGGGAGACGCACTTCCCACTGAGACAATGAAAAGTTTTGAAGACAGGTATGGAATTCTCATCTACGAAGGCGACGGCCCCACGGAATGTTCCCCTGTGACAGCGGTAAATCCCATAGGGGGAAAAAGGAAACCATGTTCAATAGGCATCCCCGTTCCGGGGGTTCACATGAAAATCGCGGATGAAAACGGCGATGAACTGAAAAACGGTCAGATAGGGGAAATTGTCGTAAAGGGCGAAAGCGTTATGAAAGGATATTTCAAAATGGAAAAAGAAACTGCAGAATCTTTTTTCAGAGACTGGTTCCGCACCGGAGACCTCGGTTACAGGGACGACGAGAACTATTTTTATATAGTCGACAGAAAAAAGGATATGATTATAGTCAACGGGATGAACGTGTATCCGAGAATGGTCGAAAACGTCATATGCAGGCATTCCGCCGTATCAGAAGCGGCCGTGGTTCCACAGCCCCACAAGCTCCACGGAGAAATCCCCAGGGCTGTCATAGTGTTGAGACCGGGAGAAAAAACAAGCAAAAAAGAAATCCTGCGTTTCTGCTCGGAACACCTGGGACGCCACGAGATACCGCGGGTAATAGAATTTGTTGAGGAACTGCCAAAAACTCCTACAGGAAAGGTACTGAAAAGGCTTCTTAGGTCAGGCAAAAACCCCGGGATGGGTTACCTTTGATTCCCGGGCGCAAAACAAGGAGAGGTTTATTATGACAAAAGAAGAAAGGGTATTGAAAGTACTCAGGCGCGAAAAGGTGGACTACCTGCCGAGCATGATAACATTTGCGGACCGTACGCGTGACAGGGAAATCACGGAAGCCCTGGGACTAAAAGACAGGACTCTTGATGAATATCTTGAAAACCACCTGAGCTTTGCACCTCTTAAGTCCGATTATCCTCTCTTTTTCAGAAATGATGTAAAACTGATGAAACAACTGGAAAAGGAAGGTTTCTGCACGGTGGATGAGGAAAATAAGGTTGTTTACGACAGCTGGGGAATGGGTATCCGCATGGGGTCTGACGGTTTTTTTGCCTGTTTTCACCCCCTGGCACAGAAAAACAACAGGGCTTTTGTTGAGAAATACATGCCGCCAAGGATTCACGACGCCATGATGGCAGATACTCTTTCAGAACGGATAAGGAAATGGACTCCTCCCGACACCGTTCAACCCGGCAATTACGACTGGATGAAAAGGGACCTGGACAACCTGTCCGGAGAACATCTTGTCATACCATGCGGTTCTTTCGGTATTTATGAACGTTCCTACGGCATGGCAGGCATCCCTGAACTGCTGGCGGGAATGGCTGAAAATCCGGCGCTCATAGAGGAATTGCTCGACAAGGTAACAGACTACAAGGTGGAAACTGCAAAACACGCAGTCAAACTTGATAATGTAAAGGTAGGTCATATGGGAGACGACCTTGGAACTCAGACGGGCCCGTTTTTTTCCCTGAAGATGTTCAGGCAGATGCTGAAACCGAGATTCGCAAGGTTGTGGGATGTATTCAAGAGTAACGGTAAATACGTTATCATGCACTCCTGCGGGAATGTAACGGAATTCCTTCCCGACCTTATAGAAATAGGGCTGGATGTTCTGGAACCTGTCCAGCCTGTTATGGACCTGAAATATCTAAAGAAAAACTTCGGCAAAGACCTGGTTTTCTGGGGAGGCATAGACACACAGGAATTACTGCCCTACGCATCCCCTGAAGAAGTCAAATGCATGGCATCCGAAACAATCAGGACGCTGGGCAGGGGAGGCGGGCACATAATAGCGCCCGCGCAGGAAATAATGAAGGACGTCCCCCTGGCAAATGTCGTGGCTCTCGTGGAAACCATTATAGAAGAAAGGGGGAAAGTCCTGTACATGTGAAAACAAACCGCCTGAGCAGATTTATCCTGCATCCTCTCATACCAAGGCTGCGAAAGGTATAAATCGGCAAAAGAGAAAAGACGCTGATTTATTTGTGTGAATCCCGCTAAACTTTTTGCGCGGGTAAACGTCAGAATTATAAAGTCTTCATAATGAAAAAGTGGTTGTTTAAAATTAAGAAAAATAGAAGTAACACCAGGGAGGTGAAATATAATGAAGAACATCAAAAACGCTTTGAGAAATATGGCAGTTATATCCTTTGTTATCCTTATTTTTGCATCCGGAAAAATAGCAAGCGGTTATACGGGGGTTGAAGACGAATACAGGTTTAGCAGGACAGAACTTGTGCAAATGCTTGCACCCATTGCACTCTATCCCGATTCTCTCCTTTCCCAGGTACTTATGGCGTCAACCTATCCGCTTGAAATTGTCGAAGCAGAAAGGTGGCTGCGCAAAAACAGCAGGCTGGAAGGGGACGACCTGCGCAGGGCTCTACTGGAAAAAGACTGGGATACGAGCGTGAAATCTCTATGCCATTTCAAGGATGTACTGTTTGCCCTGAGCGAAAAACTTGAACAGACAAGGAATCTCGGAGATGCTTTCCTCAGCCAGGAAGAAGAAGTCATGGCTGTTGTACAGGAACTTCGACGCATGGCTTATGAAAACGGCACCCTGAAGAAAACCGGAGAACAGAAAGTTATCGTTGAGAGGGAAATCATCAGAATAGAGCCATATGTATCTCACATGGTTTATGTTCCGATATATGACCCTCTTTATGCTTACGGGACATGGAGATATCCTGCATATCCTCCCTATTACTGGTACTACCCCTCAAGGCCCAATTACAGAGTCAGGTATATATATTTCGGTTCGCCTGTTTATATCGGCATAGACTGGTTCGCATGGACATGGTTCGACTGGCCTTCCCTTCGCATATACATAGTTTGGGACAACGCAAGCCGGTACCACAGGCATCCCGTGCACAGGCCTCACGACTATCCTTACTGGCAGCATGACCCGCACCACAGGAGAGGTGTCGTTTACATGGACAGGAATACAAGAGAACGTTTTGAATACAGGCCTTCGCGTATTTCGCCTGAAAGAAGTGAAAGACTTACCGCTCCGACGAGAGAAAAACCCGAACGGCCGCATACCACGGCAGAACCCAGGGAAAACCCCGATTACACCGGGACAAGACCAGAAAGAGTGGAAACACAGCCAGGACATTCAAGAGAGTTTTCCCGCGAGACGAACAGAGAAACCAGGCCTTCCACCGGCCGAGAGAGCACCAATCCCGGGCAGGAAAGGCAGGAAAGAGACAGGAGACAGGACACTCCGTCAACCGATTATCCAGCTTCTTCCGAAAGAGAAAAACCTTCTGTTTCTCCAACGGATACACATGAAAGAATCTCCCCCGGACAGAACAGGGAAAGAGGAAGAGAAGAAAACAGTCCTTCGAGAAATTCTTCCCCAGGGATAGCAAGGGAAGCAGAACCTTCTGTTTCTCCGACAAATACATATGAAAGAATTATTCCCAGGGAGAGCAGGGGAGAAAAAGAAAAAAGACAGGCCGCACCTGAACTGAATTTTTCCGTAACAGAAATTGTTGAGAAAGTTCTTGAACGAACTACAACAGGCCGACAGGATGACAGAGGCAGGAAAGACGACGAGAAAATTTCCCGGAAGGGAAAGCAATAACATCAACACAGTTCTCTCCCAGGGGAGATATTCCATTTCCCTGGGAGGGAACATCTGAAGTCACTCTCCATATTTAAACTCCATACCTTTAAGAAACTTTGACATTTGCAATAATGCAGTGTTTAATATTCTTTGCATGCCTGAAGGCAAAAGAGATAATCATCACGGATACGGAACCTCAGGATTACACTTAAAAGTTTAAGGCCATTTTGGAAATGAGACAAAAGGAGGAGCAAATGGAAATTGCATGCTGGTGTCATTTGAGCCGGGATTTCACGGGGAACGACGACCAGGCAAAAAGCAGGATGGACCATGCCTGGAAGGGCGGAATAAATATCCTGCTGCCCTTCATACACGGAGAAAACGACTCATGGTACAGAACAAACCTTGATTATCCAAACAATCTTGACCGTTTCACCCGCCTTCTCAAGCTTGCAAAAGAAAGAAAGATTGAAGTACATCCGGTGGTACTTCCCATCACCGAAACAGGTCTTTCCGAAAACGAAAGAGCCAGGCGCGGCTACCTTTCCGGCTCCGCAGAAAAGGAGCTTCACAAACGTCAGTTCTGCGCAACATGGGCCGAAACACGGGATGGAGGCATGAAAATTATTTCCGATATCATGGAAAACCACCAGGTCGACGGCATCCACCTCGACGCCATAAGGTACCTTGACACGGGCCGGTCCCTCCAATCGCCTTGCCAGTGCGAAGCCTGCCGCAGACAATACAGGGAACTGCTCGGCATGGACACTGTTACTGCCCCGGACCTGAAAGTTCCGGGCATTCTATACAAGTTTTTGAAGTTCAGGGGAGAAAATATCCTTGAGCTCGTGAAACGGGCAAACCAGGACGTGAAATCCAGGGGACTGAAACTCTCTATGGCCGCCCGCTCCCACTACCTCGGAACCCCCCTGCCCCTGCCTGAAGACGTCCTTTCGAGGTACTTCGGCTCATCCCTGCCTGAAAACCAGGACTGGGGCAAATGGTCTTCGCTGGTGGAAGGCCAGGACTGGGTTGAATGGGCGCATAAAGGACTTATGGATTTTATCTGCCCCATGAACTATTCCACCGACAGGGAATTCCACCGCGGGCGACTGGCCGAACAGATGGCGCTAATCGGCAATTCGGCGCCCATCTATGACGGGATAGGACGAAAGAGCAGTGTCGGGGAAATTACCCCTGCAGAAATGGTCAGGCAGGCCGAAGACGCTCTTGAGCTCGGGGCCGGCGGCATTACGATTTTCCATTTCAATGCCATGGGAGAAGAAGATTTCAGGGAACTTTCCGCATTCAGGAAAGCCAACGCTTAAAACGCACAGCTGCGTAAGGGGAGGAGAAGATGTTCACGGAAAGAAGTTCCATGTCGGACGGTACCAGAAGACGCATAGCGGACGATACACAGATGATATTCATGGCAAGAACCGTAGAGCGCCTCTACGGTCCCGATTCGCTTGACACGCTTGTTGCCCACCAGCGCGAGAAACAGAAGGAAAACTGGCAGAAGAAAGCCGCTGAATGCGGCCGGCAGGACATCGGGTACCTTAAATGCCTTTTCAGCAGTGATGCGCACGAATACGAGATTGTCAGGGATGAGCCGGACTGCCTCGAAGTCATAGTCAAAGCATGCGTTCATGCCGAGGTATTCAAGAGCTACAACGCCGCAGAACTTGGTGAAAAACTAATATGCTCGGGCGACCATGCGACAGTGGCCGGATACAACCCGCGCATCCGGCTGGAGCAGAAAAGCACTTTGATGACAGGCAGCTGCTGCCATTTCATCTTCAGACTTGGCGCCATGTAATTACATCAACAGATGTATAAAACACAAACGCCATATCCCGCTGTCAACTGCTTTCAATCCTGCGGGTTGATTGGCTAATACCCTGCTTATGCGTATCTTTTGTTCGTTTAAGCATTTTAAAAATATCCCTGTTTTTCAATCCATTCGCGCATGATAAAAAAATTATCCAGTTTTGTCTCAAGACCGTCCGCAACCAGCCAGAGAAGGAAATGGGCAGAACGTATCCTCGGTGTTATTAACCTTGTCAGTGCCTGCTTGATTTCTCCGGCGGTAAGAGACTCGTTATGAAAAAGATTACAGTCAGGGCATCCTCCGAGAATTATTAAGTCTTCTCCGAGTGCATCAAGACTGAGTTCAAAAGAAGTATCTCCAATAGGCGGAGGAGTCAGGCCGTTAATCCCGTCCAGGCCGGTTTCTTTTATGGACGGCAGCAGGTTTTTCAAAAGCCCGCACATGTGAATAACTGCTTTTTTGCCGTACCTGTGCATTATATTGACAAATTCCTGCATATGCCCGAGGCTGTATCTCCTGTAAATTGCAGGACTCGTCAAAGTACTGCTGGTATTTTCAAGAGCAATAACAGCCGGACCAGGCGTGCGGCTGGCAAAAAATTCATACTCCCGCTTCCTGCAATTATGGAGGATATCAAACAATTCCTCCATCTCCTCAGGATAATCCTGCAGCAGGTAATAGAAATTTACCATCCCCATGTCCATCTGCAGAAGCTGCTGGACGGGAGAAATCCCCGTAACCGGTACAAATATACCTGAATCCCCGATTTTCTCTTCCGCCGCGGCATATGCTTTCTCAAATCCATCCGGCTCCACGTACCTGGCGTTTTTCCATATGTTTTTCAGAATGCGCAAATCGTCAATTGATTCAACCGGGAATTTTATCAGGCGCCCTTTTTTGTAAACGGAAGTAAGAGCACCCCACGGAGTTTTTTCTTTCGAAAGAATTGAGCCGTCAGGCAGATTTTCTGTTTCACTTTTTACTGTTTCAGGCTCTTTAATGTGGCGTGGCAAAGGAACTTGAAGATTTGCAGGCAGTCCGGCATTCCCGAATTGCAGGATATCACAGTCTATGTACCGGTAAAAGTCAATATCCTCCATTTCTTTTATTTCTTCGGGCATACCTGTTCGGGTTTCTTCAGTTATCAGCGTAGTCCATGCAATCCTGTCCGTAGGCAGACGGTTGCATATATTCGTTATGCGTTGTCTCCCTGTCATGCAATTTCCCTCCAGTTTGTTTCAACGTGCATACTGCAAATGAACTGGAAATAAGTCTTTAATCCTCAGCCCATCTTTCCCCGTCTTATCAGAAGATATGGGTTGACCACTTTATACCGGATGGACACATTCTATACACCTGAGAAAAAAGCCCAAGAGACGAAAACAGCGGGAAGCTTTGATACTGTAGAGAGCCACCTGTCCGACTTGAACGGACGACCTGAGCATTACAAGTGCCCTGCTCTACCACTGAGCTAAGGTGGCTAAACCTTTGATGGTTCTAAATTTAAAGCAGTTTCTGGTTTTTCTGTTTCAGGCAATGTTACTTTGAGCAACATCAACATGAGGCTTTTTACATTCCTTATCCAAATTTTTATCCAACAATATTATACTCTTTTTTAAAGGAAGGTCAACAACTTTTTTCTTATGTTCCTTGGACAAACGGGCATATCTCAATCTTATTTTGATTACCCAAACTCCTTGTGATATGATACGTATAACTATTACATTTTAAAAAATAGATGAGTGACTGCAAAACTGGAGAAAAAGATATGGGAAAAATTATCAGGGTAATATGGCACAACGCCCCTGATGAAGGCAGTGTAGAGGTTATCAGGGGCACGATAGAGTCTATACATATTGCATCAGGCAAAGGCAGGTGCAAGGGGAATTCTTTCAGTTTTAATCCCGGCCCGGCATCCCTTGATGTGATGGTTTCTGACGCCATGACCATGCCCGGAGCTTTTGCCACCATTGTGCGCATCAGGACAAAAAAGAATCCTTTTTCATTTTTTCTCAGAGACGCTCTCAATTCTTCCAGTCCCGTATGGATACCGGAATACGGTGTTGCAGTCCTTAAACAGGGAGATAACCGCTCCTATGAAGATATATCCGGCGATATTATGAAGATGAAAATCCCATCAGATTTTTCTTCTTTTGAAGACGGGCCGGAAGAAAACTTTGAAAACGCCGCATGCCGAAACAGGAAGAATTATGCGCCTACCTGGCTGGGGATATCGAAAGACATGAGGATATTCCGATTCGGCTACCAGGATAAATTCAACTTCTTTGGGAAAATCTCTTCCTGTTTTCTCAGCCATCACAATAAGCTATGGGATTCACAGGACCTTCTTTTTGCCATGGGACAGGGACTCGCATGCCGGTACGACATATCAAGAAGGCTTGAAGAAGGATACATGCCCATACTTAGAGCCGTCCAGAGGGAAAAATTCATGCATTACCACGTGACAGCGTTTGCCTCTCTTGAAAAGGGCCCCCTGGAAAAGGAAAGGGTAAGGGGCACTCACTGGCTTGCCGCCTATGCCAATTCAGCGGGCAACAAGCTCAGCCGGGAAGACATTGAAAAAATGCAGGATTTCATTGACAAGGAGATGTACTTCAGGGAGGAAGAGGTTGTCCTGTGCTGCAAGGTTGAAGCTGTCAACAAGGGACGTTCTTCATGCTACGCATGGTTCAAGAGCCCATACTTTCGCGTCGATGCCATTACTACTAAAGATGTAGAAGGCATTTCTTTTGAACCGAAAAATGGATTAACGCTGTTTAAAGGAAGTATCCTTTCCCTCACCCGTTTTAACCAACAGCCCATGCCGCAACAAGAGATGGCCGTTCTTCTGGAGCCCGGCGAAAAGGCGGTTTTCGAGATGTTCATACCCCATTCTCCACTGTCAATCAAGAGACTGCGCAACCTTGATAAGATGGACTTTGACAGGCATCTTGAGGGTGCGCGGTCTTATTGGAAAGAAAAGGTTGAAAGCGCCGCTTCCTTCAGCATACCCGAAAAAAAAATCGACGAGGCCGTTAAGGCAGGGCTTCTTCACCTGGATATCACTACCCTTGGAAAGGAACCGGATGACACAGTTGCGCCTCATGCCGGAATGTACAGTCCCATAGGAACGGAAAGTGCACCAATCATGCAGTATTTTGACTCCGTGGGATGGCACAACCTGGCAAAACGTTCCGTCCAATTCTTTTTTGAACGCCAGCGGGAAGACGGTTTCATGCAGAACTGCGGCCGATATGAAAGCGAAACAGGACCCGTACTCTGGACCGCGGGTGAACATTATCGCCACACGGGCGACAAGAAATGGCTGAAGGAGTCACTGCCTAACATGAAAAAGGCAGTTGAGTATCTTCTCAAGTGGAGGGAGAAGAATAAGACACAAGATGCCGCTATAAAAGGTTTTCGTGGAATGCTTGATGGCAAGGTGGCCGACCCCGATGATTTTTACCACTCTTTTTTCCTGAATGCCGGCACATACCTGGGGCTGAAAAGAATAGCGGAGATAACCAAAGAGGTTGATCCTGAATATTCTTCCACACTTAAAACGGAAGTTAAAAAATACCTCAAGGATATAAGAAACGGGTTTTATCATGCCATGGCCAACGCTCCGGTTGTCCCGGTAGGAGACGGCTCATGGGCACCTTTCACGCCTCCCTGGGTCGAGCAAAACGGGAATATCACCTTTTATGCAGACGGGGGCAACTGGTTCAGCCACGCGGCTTTTGCATGCAGGGGTGTTTTAACCGGCCCCCTCTGGCTCATCATCGGGGAAGTTCTTTCTCCCGAAGAGATCGGCTCGCACTTCTTGCTCAAGCACAACCAATTCCCCGTAACCCTTGATAATGCAGCTTTAAGCCAGCCTTACTACTCCCGCCACGATTTTGCCCATTTGAAGCGGGGCGAAGTCAAGGCGTTTCTCAAATGCTACTATAACCAGTTGACTGCCCTCATGGACAGGGAAACCTACACGTTCTGGGAACATTACTGCGGCTCAGGCCAGCACAAGACCCACGAAGAAGCATGGTTTCTCATGCAGACAAGATGGATGCTTTACATGGAAGACGGGGATACTCTGAACCTTTTTACCGCCATACCCAGAAAATGGCTTGAAAACGGCAAGAAGATAGAGGTAAAAAACGCCTCAAGCTATTTCGGACCAATATCTTTTTATGCCTGCTCTGACATTGATAATTCCGGCTCCATAATTGCCGGACTGGAGCTCCAAAGTGGTATAAAACCCCGCATAGTCAGGATAAGGATTCCCCACCCTGAAGGAAGAAAAGCGATAGCGGTTGAAGGAGGAAAATATTGCCCGGAAACAGAAACTGTGGAGATAATTGATTTCAAGAGCAGAAGTAGTATCCATCTTTTCTACTGACGGAAACTCATCCATGTGGTATTACCTTCTGGCTTTTTCTATCAATGTCTTTTGATACAAACGGAGTATGCATTCTATTATATCAATCAGGATTTTTTCCTTCCTGTCCTACAAGCTTCAGCAATAAGGAAGCAAGATGAAGACGGTTGACCTCTACCATTTTTTTGCTGCCCGTATTGGAAGAATTCATCCAGTTGTTTACCTTTGCCAGGACAATATTGTGTTGTGGCATTATCATGCAGAACTGCCCGCCTGAGCCCGTCATGAACCAGTACCCGTTTTCATCCAGTTTCCAGGACATGTAAGGTGTTTCGGGAATAATGCTCTTGTATTTCACCACCGGCAACCCGGGCATAACCTTTTCGCCTTTCCACTCTCCGTCGTTAAGGATAAGCAAGCCAACCCTTGCCAGGTCCCGGGCGCTCCAACATGAACGGGAAAAACCTGTGACCCATCTTGCCTTTTTCCCGTTTCTCAGGGTTACAAATCCCGGAGGCATAACGGGCTGGTCGCTTTCAAAAGAACGGTATGTCCCGTGGTTCCCGAGCCCTTCCGGGACTCCTTCCCCGTTGGTCATCCAATCCGCATCCGCCCCTATCTTTACGAGTATCCTTTCACGCAACACCTCAAGCAGGTCCTTCTCGAAAAGGTATGTCAGCGCACCGGCAAGGTATACGCTATGGTCGTTGTAATATTCTCCGGGCATTCCGGGAGGCCTGAAATCACGTCCGCGTGCCAGGTTGTTCGTGTAATGCTGCCAGTAGGGAGCTATTGACTTTACCCCGGAAGTTGCCGTCATCAGGTTGTCAAAGGTTATATCTTTTGTATACGGCCCCGCGTTGAAATCCGGCCATGATTCCTTAACCTTCGCCTGCGGCCCAGGCACCAGACCGTCATCAAAGGCCAGGCAGAAAATCATGCCGAGGATGCACTTGGTAATTGATTTTACATTGAAACGGGTCTCAGGAGTACCCGCGTAATTCCATTCTGCAACCAGGTAGCCATTCTTGACCAGTACGGCGTTTGACCGGGCAAGCTTCATCTTCTCGCCAATTTCATCTATAACACCCCCCGGTATGCCGAAATCCTCCGGTTTGCGCCTCTCCCATTCCTTGCCAGGAAAAACCATTCTCTGCTCCTCCTTTGTGGAGACCTCATCTGAACCGGTATAAACGTATTTTGCCGAGTTTAAAAAAAGCATTGCCAATACCGGGAAGATAAACCTTTTCATTTCCTTTTTTTTACAGTATCCTTTCCCATGCGAAGCAGGGTTGCATTATCTTTCCTTATCTCTCCCAGTATAACATACCCGAGCTTCCTGTAAAGCCCTATGCTCCTGACACTCTTGTTGCCCGCGGCCAGCTCAAACCTGGCGGTGGATGGAAAACATTTTTCTATCTCTGACATGAGCCTGGAACCTATTCCGAGTTTCTGGTACAAGGGAGATACAAACAGCCTGCTTATCCAGCAGGTACTTCCGTTGGCAAAACCCCTGACAGAACCGGCTATCTCACCCGTTTCAACGACTGCTTTAAGTATCACGTGCGTATCGAAATCCCTGATAACATCTTCAAGTGTTTCCACCAGAGGAGCTATCCTGGGATTATCGTACAGCCTTCCCTCGCTTTCAAATGCAATCTTCTGAACCCGGAGAATCTCCCCGGCATCGCTCCTTGACGCTTTTTTTATCTTTACATTCATCCGCAGGCCTTCGGCTCTCTTATCCAGAACAGGTATTTAAATACTCTATTTCCTGACAAGAACCCTGTAGATTAACACAAAATACCCTGCAAGTAAAAGGATAAGCAAAGGCATTATATTACGCTTTACAAAAGATGAGATAAAAGCTCCTACGATAACACCAAATAAAATCAGGACGAACTTGGCAAGACCCATGTCCCAAAAAGTCATTTTTCTTATCTTTTTTTCACCCCATTCTATCATCCCCATGGAATCTCCCTCCGTATGTTTGATGCTTATTCACAAAAAATACCCCTCCCTTCCCGCCGGGATAAATACACGGCTGTAAGAAAACGGTCGTCTTTATTCCTGCTTGATATTGGCAATAAAAGAATCTACGGGAATAGCCGGAATTGTAGTTATCTTGACGCTTCCCCTTGAGCCTACTTCAAGAGAAATTTTTGCCACGGCCTCATCATTATCCGCTTCAAGAACGGTAATAAAATCGTAGGAACCGAGAAGTGCATACTGAACAATTATCCTGCCGCCCATCTTTTCCACTTCCCTGTTGACCTCTTTTATTCTTGAAGGCCTGGTCTTGAGAGTCCTGGCTCCTCTTGCTGTTACCGTACTGAGCATAACATATGTTGACACTGTCTTTCACCCCCTTTCCCACGGAATTTCTTCATAAATTCAAAGAGCAAGAAGTTATGCTTATCCTTTTTATCATTTATACCCCGGATTTTCTGCTTTATAAATAAGGGCGTGAATTTAGTAGAGCTTTGAGGAAGGTTTTACAGATGTCTTTACATACACTCCGATGAGATATGCAAGAATAATCTGGGCTGCTGCGACAAACAAAAATGGCGTCCTGAGAGCCGTGAACCTCGCAATAGTGCCTCCCGTGAAAGGACCGAGGGCAGCACCTATCATGCTTAAAGAGGTAGCAACTCCATAAGCTTTACCTATGCAGCGTTTGTCTATGACTGAATAAATCATTGCGTTTGCAGCCGGCAGCATTCCTGCAACGCTCAAGCCGAACAGGATGCGCGCTGCAAAAAGGAAAGGTATTGTATAAGCGAAAAAGTGGCCCAACGAAGCAACAGATGCAAAAACACAGCAGCCAACCAGGATACGCTTCTGCCCCCACCTGTCTCCCATATGTCCAAGCAGAGCCGCGGACAGGGCACCCGAAAGGGCTGCCATGGCAACTACAAAACCTGTAATACTGTTAAGATTTTTCGAATTTGGCACTATCTCTTTTATTATAAGAGGAAACGAAGGATTAATCATGGAT
Source organism: bacterium (assembly GCA_035341815.1). Lineage (GTDB taxonomy): Bacteria > Ratteibacteria > UBA8468 > B48-G9 > JAFGKM01 > JALNXB01. The sequence continues at coordinate 18,199 of DAOQVZ010000006.1, read as the reverse complement.
TCGCTGGCGCGGACTCCGAACATGACAAGCACCGCCATCATGAATCCGCCAATCATCAGTATTTCTCTAAACCCCATGGCAGGACCGTCTTTTTCCTTGTCCGGAGGGACAAACTCTTCATGCACTCCCAACAAGACCAGCAGGCCTCCCGCCAAAACTATAAGGGCTCCTATAAGAAAAGCTGCCCTGTATCCGAGTATGTCAGCCACAACGCCCCCGAAAAGAGGACCCAGGCACATCCCTATGAAAACAGCCGCCTGCATCATACCCAGCGTCAGGCCGCACCTGTGAGGAGGAGTGACGCTTGCGACCAAAGCCACGCTTGCAGCTATTGTGCCCGTGAATACACCCTGCAGCAGCCTGCATGCAACCAGCTGGCCGACAGTCCGCACCATGGACATGAGAAGAAGTACCACTGTTCCGCCGAACATCGCGCGGCATACCATCATCTTGCGCCCGTAGCGGTCTGCAAGTATGCCCCACAAGGGAGCAAAAATACCCAGGGTGACAGCCGTAGAACCGAGGGCTATGCCTGACCAGAATGCCTGCTGACCCTTGCTGTAAGTTCCCAGCTCAGAGATGAAAAATGGCAGGAAAGGCATGGCAAAAGAAAAACCGAAAATTGACAAAACCTGCGCTATGAAAGCAGATACAAAAGTTTTTTTCCACATTTCAGGTAGACCGGTAGCGTAAAATTATTAATGATATTTTCAAAATAACAGTGGCAGTATTGTAACAGATATAGGGAAAAGCTTCAAAATTCGCTGCAGAAATACGTATGACAATATTTGGGCCATCAGTAGAACATGTAAGGATTTTCCCCGAACCAGGTTACTTTCCACCTGGTGCCGTCCTTCTTCATCTCGGCGGTAAATCTTCCCAGGTCAGAAAAAGATTCACCTGCGGCACCCTTTGCGTTGACTTCTGCCATGAACCTTACAACGGCTTTTTTCTCCTTTCCATCACCTTTTATCTCAATATCCACCTGGCTCAGGGATATTTTGATGTCGTCGTAATGGGTAAGGATGCTTTTAACATAAAAAAACAGGGTTGCCCACGTGTGACCGTAATCATCCATGTACTCCATGGAAAGGTGCTTCATGAAACCCACGTGGTCCTTTTTCTCGAGAAAAGTCTCCGCCGACCTCATGGTTCTCAGAATCCTGTCTTTTTCTGAAACAAGAACATATTTCTTCACCAGGAAAACAGACAATCCGATAAACAACACCGCCAGGAAAAGCAAAATGCGCTTTTTCATCTTCCTCCCGGTACCCTTCCCACGATATTTTTGATTGCCACCTGGGTAAAAAGGTGGAAATCCTCAGGCATGCTCCTGTTGTCCCCGATAACGAAAACACATTCCTTTCTCACAGTAAAAGGCTCTATGTTCCAACCGTTCTGCCCGGAAAAATACTTTTCCTCAGTTTTTCTGCCATTTATGAAAAGCGTGCCGTCTTTCATTTCCACTTGCTCTTGCGGAAGCGCTATTACCCTTTTCACAAAATAAAGGTATGGAGCATCCTGTGTCCTGAAGACGACGATTTCACCTCTGCGCGGAGTCCTGAAACGGTATACCAGCTTATCAACAAGGATAATGCTTCCATCCCTGTAAACAGGTTCCATGCTGATGCCGAAAACCCTGAAAGGCTGAAGAACGTACTGCCTGATTAAAAGAAGAAAAAGAGCAATAACCGCAAGCCTGAATATTTTTACTCTGCCCATGGGAAATATTTTCTCTGAATCCTTCCTCTATCTCATTTCACTCGGGTTGGGCGTTTTGATAACAAGGAAAAAAGCATTTTCACTGCCCGTGTTTTTTATCAGCATGGGAGTTTTGAAAATAACCGGCAGAAGACCTCCTTCCAGGACTTCGTTTTCCAAACCGCCCAGATTGACAGACAATTTGCCTTTCAGCACAAGAAGATGCACGTTCGAGTTGGCTTCATGCCTGGGTACGTTCTGGCCAGGCTTAAGTGCTATCTGAATAACCTGCAGGTGCTTTTCATCAACAACCTTCCTCATGCCCATGCCTTCTTCCCTGTAGGGAATGTTTTCAAGAATATTCATTTTACGGGCCTCCCCTTATTTAAGGTTCTTTATTTTCTCTCTTGCTTCCTCTATCGTGGATACTTCGCCGATAATTCCGGCCAGCCTCGATTTGGCTTCATCCGCACTGCCTGGGTTTGCCTGCCAAATTTCCGCAAGTATAACTGCTTCTTCCCTGTCGGGCAGTTCTTCCAAAAGGGCGGGAGAAAGAAGGTTGGAAACAACAGCCGCTTCCCCTGGAATCTGCCTGACTGCTTCCCGTGCAAGCAATTTCTCCTTCAGCCCCAGTTTTATAACGCCATCCTTGTCTGGATTGGTCTTCAACTGGAATACATATCCCTTCAGAAGAAGTTCCTTGTTTTTAACCATGCGAAGCGCCTGCGTCAAATCCGTCACGCTTGCTTTTTCAATATCAAAAACCTTCGCGTATTCCTCTTCGCTCTTTGTCAGATATCCTATCATGCTCTGGGTGTTGGAAAGATGGGTCGGATAAACCCCTTCCATTGCCACCACTTTGCGGTATTCAGCAAGCGCCTCCTCATTTTTCCCCAGAATCCTGTAGCAGTGGCCTATGTGGCGCTGTGCATCCGCGCGCTGAGAAAGAGGCATATCTTTTATGGCGTCAAGCTTCCTGTATTCAGGAATGGCTTCCTCGTATTTTTTCCGGCTGTAAAGCGAATGGGCAATGAGAAACTGGGCGGTCGACATGTTGCGTCCGGAAATTCCCTCCACTTTTAAAACAGTCCTGAACGCATCCTCCGCCTCCGGATATTTTCCCTGCTTGTAAAAATCTCCTCCCAGTTTCATGAAAACGTTTATTGCCTGAGCCGGCTTTAATTCCGGCAGTAACTTCTTATACTCTGCGAATGCTTCTTCAATCTTGCCTTCCTTGTACAGACTTTCTGCTTCATTCATTCCGGCATAAGCCCGGCCTGACAGCACAATCACAGAAACCATAATTACTGCGAATATTCTTTTCATTTTCAGTCCCTCCCTTTTTCCTTATTATAGGGATTACTGCATGCATTTGTCAACCCGGCAATCCATATATTTCTCATCTTTTTTTAAAACTTTTGCTTCGCATGGAAAAAGGATAGCAGTTTCATGGTATAATTTTTTTGATTTCCGAAATTGCACGTTTCTTTACAACAACAGGAATAACCCGTTTATTTCAGGAGGAAAAAATGGGAAAGACAAAGTATCATTTACGCTTTCAGGTAATACCCGGAGAAAACGCAGAACAAGACGCCCGCATCCTGGCAGATTTCTGCATGAAACATGGCGTGGAGGAAGCCGTGCTTTTTTTTGCCGGTGAAGAATGGAACAACGGCCTGCTCTCCAGGAAAGAAGAAGACATGTGGTTCGATACTGTCAGCGCCGTCAAGAAAATCCTTGAAACCCGGAAAATATCAGTCAGCCTGAACCCATGGATGACGATACTTCATTCCGAAAGGGGAAGGCGTTTTCCCGCAGACAGGAAATTCAAGCCGACGGTTTCATACGAGGGAGAAGAAAGCAAGGCCTGCGCTTCCTTTTCCGACAGGAACTGGCAGGAATACATCTACAATCTTTACGGAAGATTTGCCGCACTGGGTTTCCGGGTTATCTGGATTGAAGATGACTTCAGGTACCACGGCCATGCTCCCCTTAAGTGGGGCGGCGGGTTTGAGGATGACATATGCAGGAAATTTTCCCGCAAGACAGGCAAAAACACTTCAAGGGAGGAAATATACTCCAGGATACTGCAGCCTGGAAAGCCCCACCCGTGGAGAAGCAAATGGATGGAAGTTTGGCGGGAAACACAGCTCGAAGTTGTAAAGGGTATAGCGGAGGCGGTTAAAAAAAACGCTCCGGGCAAGACAAAACTTGGACTCATGAGCTCCTCTTTGCCAGTCCACAGTATAGAAGGCAGAAGATGGACTCCAATGTTTGAATCATTGACAATACACGGCCATGCGGCCCACAGGCCCAATTTTGCGCCTTATTCCGAAGACTTAGGCAAAAACAAGATATTCTCCATCATGAAGCTGGACTCACAGAAAAAACTCAGGCCTGATTATGTTGAATCAGCTCCCGAGATAGAAAACTTTCCTTTTACTGCATGGACTAAATCCGATACATCCACCTGGGCCATTATGGCTCTGGCGTTATTTTTCGGGTCAGACTCATTGTTGCTCGACCTGTTTCCTTTTGTGGGGAACCCGGCCGACCAGGAACCCCGGATTGGAACATTACTGGATAAAAGCCGTGAATCTCTGGACTGGATATCGGGACGTTTTCACAAGAAATACCATCTTTACGGCGTCGGTATTCCATGGAAAGAAAATTCTGCCGAGACAGTCCGCGCACTGAAAGGGGAATCTCTCAAGGAACTGGAAGTGGACACTTCCCCGGCATGGGACTTTCTCCTTTCTTACGGGGTTCCGGCCTGTTCGGACAGGCAGAAAGTCAATGCTCTTTTCGGGAATTCGGCATGGACGTTTGACGACAGCGAGATAATGGAGATGCTAAAAGGAGGCCTGCTTCTTGACGGAGCAGGCGCCGGGATACTTTTACAGAGAGGATTCGGCAGGCATATCGGGATAGAATACAAAGGCCTTCTGGAGAGGAGAACATCCAACTATTCCATGGAAGTCATAACCGATAATGCCGCGGGAGTAAAAAAGGGATTATTTTTCAGCGTCAACGCACTTGACAACATTCCTGTTTTTGAACCTGTAAACGGCGCCGCAACATGGTCGGACATTATCACCTGCGAAAAGAAAACAGTAGGGGCAGGAATCATTCTCTTTAATAACAAACTTGGAGGCAGGACAGCAGTAGTTGCGGCAGAAAATTCTTTGCAGTTTCAGGGAGAAAAGGTTATAAAGAAACAACCGAAAAATTTTCACAGGCAGATAATACTTCACAATATAATCAGATACCTTTTCATGGGAAAAGTTCCATTTCCACTTGTTTCAGGGGGACCGTACCTGCTTCCCATGTATTTCAAAACGGCCAGAGAAGCGTACATAGTTGTTTTAAACGGGTCATTCGACCCATCACCTGTGTTGATTGAAACAAACATGCAGATAGATGAATCCGGGCAGGCTGAAATTCTTAAGCCGCTTAAAAAACCTTCTCCGCTCAGGCTGTCGAGAACAGAAAGCAGTAAGAAAACCGGTTTATGGAAAACATCTTCGGAGATACCATACATGTCATTCCTGGTTGCCGGATTCAACAGTCATAAAGGATAGCTGTGAATATTGACAATTGAGGGTAAATGTGTTTCAATAGTAATACAAATGAAAGTAAAGCGCTATTTTTTTCCGGGATTTTTGAATGTTTTATCCACCAGTTTATTTCTGGCATTATCGGTAATTCTTTTGCCCGGGCAATTCTTGTACTCCCTTTCCCATACGAACGGTATATACCGAATTACTGTAAGCGACAGCGACGGCAGTTATACCGTAGCAACGGGCAATCTTCATCCTGTTCCTAACCAGAATGTTTTTTTCGGCGGCTCTGAAAATTTTCCATGGAGCACTTACCTGACGGTTAACTCATATACTTCGTCTTCAATGTATTATTCAGGATGGTCAAGTCCTTCAGTGCCTTCCGGCTATACGGCATGGCCTTTAAGTAGCCATGCAATGAGCATTGCACCTGTTGCAAACGGCATTCAGACAACATGGACAGTAACCGGTACAGATACATTGACCATATCACAGAACATCATAGTACACGGTTCAACCCTGGAAAGTTCATACGTTGAAGTCTCCACAACAGTCACGAATAACGGTACGGCAAACATTTCAATCGGCATACGCTATCTATGGGATTGGATGATTGCTGACAGGGATGATTCATGGTTTGCCACCCGCATTCCTGATGGAAACTGGACTGACATCCCCGTAGGTTTCACAAATCCGGCTTTTCAATATTACGAAGAAGTGGATAATATTGCATCTCCCACATTTTCAATATACGGCAGCGTCAGCGGCCCATCTAAATTGTCTCCATTGCCTGTACAGCCGGACTACTTTGCATATATTCCATGGCCGGATGCCTACGCCAATGCATGGAATTTCTCCCTTGGAACAAGCCAATTTGACAGCGCCGTTGTTTATTTCTGGGGATACCCACAGGCCAATGCCATAGAGCTTGCCCCAAATGAAAGTTATGCTGTCACACAGCATGTGGGAACCATGGATTTTGATGAATTGGCCGTATCCATCAGAGATGAAGGACAGATATTATATGTGGAAGGCATAAGCAGGATAACCAGCGGAATAAGAATGGGAGAGCCCGATGCAACAACAGGCAATATAGTGGTTCAGAACATTTCCGGCGGACAAGAAAGAACAGTCGTGAGAAATACTGGCGGAAACCTTATCCTCAATCCTTCATTTACTGCTGACGGCAAAAAAATACTTTTCACAGCCAACCCGGGAGGGCTGTTTGAAATATTTCTTGTCAGTTCCCAGGCAGGAATAAATCTTCCAACTGCCGTACCCATAATCTCTGACGCAACCTATAACCTCAGGTATGCCGCTCTATCACCCGACTCTGACGGAAAAACAACAGGTTTTATTGCATATACAAAGGATATCGACCCTGCATCGGGAACCCACGAATTGCGGGCATGGGATTTTGCAGAAAAAACAGAGAGGCTTCTTGTGCAGGAACCCAACAGGCAGATTAAGCACCCTGTTTTCCTTGCTGATGGCAATACCGTTGCATACGTTGGAATAAAAAGCGGCATACAGGAAATCTTTACGGTAACCGTTTCCGAAGGTTTGATTCAAAAGGTAGTGGCTAATCTCAGCCCTTCGCCTGTATACGGAAGGATATTGAGCAACAACCGTAAATCTCCCGATATTGATGACTGTCTGATTTACTCCAAGTCGATATATAGAACTGAGGCATATAGTTACGGGAAATTTGACGTTTACATATACAACCTTGTTAACGATACCGAAACCAATGTCAGCAACACTTCTCCGCTCAGTGAATATGAGCCTGCTTATTACGGAGACGCAGCAACAAGCCTCGCTTTAAACGATACGCAGGGCAACATGTTCTACACCGCGGCAATCCTTGCAAACGAAGCCTTATGGCAGACAAATTTTGATACAGACAGTGCATCAAACAGCAACCTTGCCAAAATTGAATGTACTACATTTAACGCTGGCCTTGCCAACTGGAGCATTATGCCGACATTGTCGGACAGAGAGTTCCCGGTAGCCCTCAATGAAACCAGGCTTGTTTTCAACAACGGCGGCAGCGTTGAAATAAGCAGGGCTGACGTAAATTCCGACGGCACTGCCTCAAACCCCTTGCAGATTACCACGGGCGGAACGGTAAAAGCCAACCCTTCACTTGCAGGCAACGGCGGAACCATCGTATACGATGATTTTTCAGGTACGATAATAAACAAAATGAACCACGACGGCTCAGGCGGCTCAACTATCTCGTTTTTGCTTGATTCAACATACGTGAAGATGCCTGATATTTCTTCCGACGGCAGGTGGACCGTATATATCCGGGATGGAGACCTCGAGGCAATGCATATTCCCACGGCAACCCGGTATCCCCTCGGGCTCGGGCTGACGGATGCAGAATATCCGTCTTTCAATCCCGATATGACGCAGATTGTTTTTACAAGGAACAACGGGGCAAACGGAGATAAAATCCATATGTTGCGCGTCAATATAGATATTAACTCCAATACTATCACTGCCGCAGGCGCTCCCATCTTGCTTACGGACACCGACCTGCATATTAACGACAGGTATCCTTCCTTCTCAATGGACGGAAAATTTATTATCTTTACATCCGACAGATGGGATGGAACAGAGGCCATATACGCTATGAACTCCGGGAAAAATGGCACAAGCGGAAGCGGAGTAACGAGAATTGTTCCGGCGGCAAAGCTTAACGACTCAAACCCGTTTGCCGTATTCGGCCCTGTAAACACGGATACAGATAACTATTATGTAGCCTACGTCAACACGTCGGGCGAAATACAGATAGCAACCGTTATGAGAGCCATTTGTACGGCAGTCAGCGGCGAAAATCTCGTTAACGACCTCAATTTTACAACAGGCATAATCCCCGGTGGCAAGTTTTCATGGAAAAGAGAAAGAGAGAAAGGCAGCGTTTATGCAGAAAGAATTCTTCAGTCCCGGGCGGATTCGTCGGAAAATATCGAGTACTATATAAAAATCGATGTGGATGAAGCTGCTGTTTCTTCGGCATTTATAGTGGAAGAAGTTTTGCCAGGATGGACGCTTCCTGCAGGCGTAGTTGCAGATATTTTGATTGACGGGGCAAACGCCAATGCCGCATACGCAGCGTTTCTTGCCGACACTCCAGAAGTGGGGCAGAATACCCTCAGAATTATCTTCGGTGAACAGCTTGCATCACCGCACCAGGCGCAGGACCATTTAATAAAAATAACCGTTACACCCACGGGCAGTTCAATTGGAGATACCTTTAATATCATGGGAACAGTCGAATACCTGAGTGCTGTCGGCAATACCATTCAGGATACAATGGGTAACAACACGGTACTTATTGGCAATCCATACTGCCCCTTTGATATCTACAATGCGGAAGGCAACTTCCGAATGGATACTGACAAGGGCATTATAGAAAACTTCGACCTTTTCTATGCAATCGACTGCTGGGCAGGAGATGTCAAACTTCAGGGATACCGAGGAATCTGGCCTCTTGACACATTGAATCACTACGACAACATTTTGCTTGAAACTATCACCATATGGTCGCATATGCCTGCAGGCGGAGTAACAGGTGAGTATGTCTTCGATTCTACGGCGCCCGTCTCAGCAGAAATGTACTGGAAATCCGGCATCTGGATTCCGTAAATCCTTGGATAAACGCATAGCTTTCTGTCAATCTGCCCGAGTACGCAAATGAAAGACTTTAAAACATCCCTTCTCTTCTGAAAGCAAAAGATTGCTTTATAGCGGATTTATCCACCGAAGCTTGTCTTTAAGCGCAGGCGGAGGGTGAGGGACTGACTACGCCAAGGCT
>DAOQVZ010000006.1:0-9015 GCA_035341815.1 bacterium | reverse complement strand
CCGTTTTTTTCTTTTAAAAAATAAACATAACACATTTTTCATAGCGGATTTATCCGCCGAAGCTTGTCTTTAAGCGCAGGCGGAGGGTGAGGGACTGACTACGCCAAGGCTTCGTCAGTTAAAACTCTCTTCTTGAAGAAAGCGCGGCCGGAACCTGTCTTGAAATATTTTTCCAATTCTCTGGATTTTTCCTCTTTTTCTACTGCTATATATGCCAATAATTTGAAATCCGGTTTATCCTTTTCATGTTCTCTCAAACGCCTTTCCAAATTATTGGTTGATCCAATATAAATCCTTCCGTTTTTTTCTTTTAAAAAATAAACATAACACATTTTTCATAGCGGATTTATCCGCCGAAGCTTGTCTTTAAGCGCAGGCGGAGGGTGAGGGACTCGAACCCCCATGTCCTTGCGGACGGCGGATTTCAAGTCCGCTGCCTTACCATTAGACTAACCCTCCGTGTAAAATTCTCTATATAATGTACTCTTTTTCGCGTTCTAAGACAATAGTAAAAATAGGTTTTACTCAAATAAGAGCACATAATTTTTTTGTAATACTTCGCTGATTGTTTCAGGCGGCAAAGTGCATATTAACTTAACGCTTCTAATCCGCCAATCCAGGCTTTTTATCTGATCGGACAGAACAACTCCCTCTACCCCTATATCTTCCGGGAGCAGCACCTCAAAAGGATACCCTTTAATCTGACTTGTAATCGGGCAGAAGATAGCAAGACCAACTTTTTTATTGTAATCTGATGGAGAAAGAACAAGCGCAGGACGCCGTCCGGACTGTTCATGTCCGGCCTGAGGAGTCAGCGTGATAGAAACGATATCACCGCGCTCGGGTATATATGCCGGGGTACTTACCAGATTTCACCTCCCGCCGGTTTGCCTGTGTCAATTTCAGCATGCAGATTACTCTTCTTCACCCTGGATAAAAGTTGACTGAGGGTCATTTTCGGCTTTTCTACCGGTGATATGACAAGTTTTCTTTTTTTCATTAATATTTCAACAGCAGAATTTTCTTTCAGGCCGATTTCATCGGCAATTATCCTGGGGATGCGCACCGACAGACTGTTGCCCCATCTCTTAATATTGGTTCGCATGTTATTGCCTCCCGCTTATGTATCTACAATGAGTATACATCAAAAACCCCTTCGTGTCAAGTCTAATAATGGAAGGTTATTGAACAGAGAAGACAAAAAGAAGTCGCACGTGTCCCGTTGTTCGGGAGACCGCTACATAAGGAAGGAAAAGAACGCAGGCTTCCCGGAAAAACCCGGGACAAGAAAGCCTGCGGCTGCCAGAGCAGTGGGAAAGAAGTGCGATAAATCGCACCGCTACGGAAAGATAGATCCTGAATAAAGGCTTTTCAGGATGACAGGTCAGATGTTCAACCGGCAGATGAATTTCGCACGTTTTGACAGGTTTACAATCCACCTATAAGCACTATCCAGTTTTTGGGGGAAGTCTTTATTTATGATATTCACTTGACAGCATATGCCATACATAGTATAATTTAAACATGTAGGTTATAAAAAGAACCGACGAAATTGCGTTGTGGATTGAGAATCTGGATGATGATGCGAAAGAGGCAATTTTAAAAAGATTGTTTATTTTGCAGGAAATAGGACCTTCGCTTGGACGTCCCTATGTTGATTCAATAAAAGAAAGCCGATATGGCAACATCAAAGAGTTGCGCATACAAAATAAACGGAGATTATTTCGGATTCTGTTTGCATTTGATCCGAAAAGGGAAATCATTCTTCTTATCGGAGGAGATAAGCGAGGCCAAAAGCAGTTTTACAAGAAAATGATTCCTCTATCAGAACGCTTGTATGAAAGACATCTAAAACGGAGGTGAACAAAATGAGAAAAAGAAAAGATTATATTGCTGAACTTGTCTCCACGATGCCCGCACAAAGAATAAAGAAAGCCAAGAAAGCGGCAGAAAAAGAAATATTTAAAATCAGGCTTGCTCAATTAAGGGAAGAAATGGGTCTGAGGCAGCAAGATTTGAAGGATTTCAACCAATCAGGTATTTCAAAATTAGAAGCGCGAACAGATATGAAACTCTCCACCCTTATTGAATATCTTAAAAATATTAACATGGGGATGGAAATAATCGCCTATCCGAAGAATATCAAGAAAAAGAATATTCAGGAAATTACGATATTAAAGGTATAAAAGAATAGTTGGACTTGGACCTGCTTTCATTCCTGTACTTATCCCTTTCAATGTCATTTCCTGTTTGATTTCCACAGTCTAAATATGCTGAGAACTTAAAGATTTAGAAGGATTTTAAGACGAAGGAAAAGGTGAAAAATGGAACTTCTGCCTAAAGAAAGGTTCAAACTTATAACGGACCATAAACAAGCCGACAGGCCCACTGTCGATTTCCAGCTGTCCGCTGAAATCCTGGAAGGTTTAAAAAATCGTTTCGGGGTTGATTATAACGAACTTCTGAATATCTTCAGCGTTGACGTGCGCCACCTTGGCGCCGAGTATATCGGCCCCCCGCTGAGAACGTTCCCAGACGGCAGTAGAGAGGACATGTTCGGAATACGAAGGAAAAGCATTCAGGCGGCGGTCGGCAACACATATATTGAAACGTATAACCCCCTGGCGGGAATGAAGACCATTGATGATTTTCGTAAAGGTTACATGTTTCCTTCTTATGAATATTTTGATTTTGAAAGGATAAGGGAACGAATACGGGAGAACAGGAAATACGTGCTGATGAAGGGAATGATTATCTGGTACCTTTATTTTTTCCTGAGAGGCATGGAACAGGCCCTCATGGACATGATTTTAAACGAAGAGTTTTACCACTACGTCATGGGAGAGATTGCCGGATGGTGGAAAGGCTATATGAAAAGGGCCCTGGAACCTGCCGAAGGTGCCATCGATTACGTCATCACCTACGAGGATTTCGGCACTGCCGAAGGGCTGATGGTTTCCCTGGAAGATATACGGAATAAAGTGCTTGTTTACTACAAGGATTTCGGAGAACTCTTTTCCGGCTTCGGTGCAAGGTTCGCCTTACATTCCTGCGGGGCCGTCGCACCCGTAATACCCGACCTTCTGAAGCTGGGGGTAACCATTCTGGACCCGGTACAGGTTTCTGCCAAAGGCATGGATATTGAGGTACTGAAGAAAACCTATGGAGACAGACTGACCTTCAGGGGGGCAATCGACACCATATCACTTCTGCCCGGGGGTACGAAAGAAGAAGTGAAAGAAAAGGTTAAATACACGGTTGACATACTGGGGAAAAACGGAGGTTACATCTTCTGTTCGTCAAACGCCGTCAATGCCGACACCCCTTTGGAAAACGTCCTGGCCATGTACGAAGCCGTATTGGGAGATAAATTCTGGAAACGGCCCGCGTATTAAAAACCTGTCAGCCTGTGGTCCAATGACATCCTTATCCCTGCAAACTTGTCAGGCATTAGTTAAAAAAGAAAGTGCCAGGAGTTTAAAGCAAGGGAAGTAACGGCAATCAGGAAAAAACAGGAAATGTGCTGTTAAAATCAGGGCTGGGGACGCTGGTTCTTCGGTATCAGGGGGTCAAATCTAAATCCCTTTGTTTTGGACTTGAACTCCCTGACAACCTTATCGAGAAGTTTGCTTTCGTTAAAAAGGTCTACGGCTGTTCCGGCAAGAACTTCGGCGGCTCTCATCATACCTTTGCGGGCAAAAGGCAGATTCGTTTGCATGGCGTATTCCCTGTGATGGACAACAGTATTTCTGCATACGCAGGCAACCGAACACCCGCCGAGGGGCGCCAGCCATGAAACCGTATCCTCGTCGCTTGAGGCGCGTCCCTGCTTTTCTTCAATATCAGTCTTTATCTTTCTCGAAAAAATGGCTTCATTACCCAGGGCTTCGGCTCTTTCAATGTCCGAAGGGCTGACGGACGGGGCGCCGAAAAGTTTAAAATTATCAAGAACGGCCTTTGCCATGTACTGGTTGGGCAGGCGGTTATAGATAGCTGTAAGCGTGGTAATCTTTACATCTGTTTCGGTGGCTGTCGCCGCTCCCCTGGCGCAAAGCTTAAGCCGGCGGGAAACGTTATTGACATCCTCTCGGTTCTTGCTCCGCACGTAATACCATATCCTGGAATATTCAGGAACCACATTCGGGGCCTTGCCGCCGTCGCATATAACAGAGTGTATTCGGACATCCTCGGGAACATGCTCCCGAAGGTAGTTCACGGATATATCCATCAGTATAGCGGCATCGAGGGCGCTCCTGCCTTTATCCGGACTGGCAGCCGCATGAGATGTCCTGCCTTTGAACTCAAACACGATGGAATCGAGTGCAGACCCTCCAGAAAGGCGGACGCTGTTTTCCGATGATGGATGCCAGCAAAGGCAGGCATCCATGTCCCGGAAACCGCCGTCGCGGGCCATGTAGGCCTTGCCTACAAGGGTTTCTTCCGCCGGACATCCCCAGTACACCACCTTCCCCTTAAGACCTTTTTGTTCGAGAATCCTGCCGACAGCCACGGCGCCGACTGCCGGAGCCACTCCCAGAAGATTATGGCCGCATCCGTGTCCGTAAGTCCCGGGCTTTTCGCCGCAGTCAGGAAGGGCATCGTATTCGCCAAGCATTCCTATAACAGGCTTGCCGCTTCCCCGTTCTGCCATGAAAGCGGTCGGCATCATTTTGAACGGCCACGTAACCCTGAACCCGTTTGCCTCAAGGTACCGTGCAATAAGTTTTGAGGATTCCTTTTCCTTCAATGGAGGTTCGGCAAGTTTCCATATTGCACCGGCCAGTTCTATGGCAGCCTTCTCCTCTTTTTTTATATTCTTTCTGACCAACGCCTTCTTTTCTGATATCTTAATCATGATATCAACCTCCATTAATCGTCCTGACAATATATGAGATTTATTGGCTAAACTCTCTAATACCGACTTCTATTTCGTAAAAGTTCATGGATGCAGGTTATATTAAACTACAGGTTAACAGCATGTCAAGTCAGAAAAATGAGCAGGCCATATTTCGCCAAATTCTTTTCCCGTTATTAGTCAAGACCTGCTCCTTATCAGTCTGCGGATAAGAAACCATGCAAGGCCTCCGACACCCAGTGTAATGCATATCGTTTCAATACTGCCGGGGCTGGTTATTCCGTACAGGCGATTGGCTGAAGACCACGGATAAAAAGGTTCAATGTCATGATGGTACACACTGTCAAGGAATATATGACTGTATGCGCCGATTATCGCACCTGAGAAAGATGCCAACCAGGTAGTTTGAGCCGGCACGAGCAGGCATTTTCCCGAGTATTTGCCTGCTGTCTTATTCCAGATATGTTTCATCCATTGACTCAGCGGTTTGCCGACAACTGCCATAAAAGCGGATATTATGGTTGCCCCAATGAATGTATGCCAAAACCGGTGAAGATGGGGAGAACTCCTATAGATATGCCACAATACCTCAATGTCGATTACAACCTGGGTGAGCCCAAAGACAATTAGGCTGAAACGGCGGCTCATCAAGGCTTTAACCGCTATTCCCGGCCCCATATGCAAAGGTGTAAAAGGCATCTGCCTCCTTGTGTTTAAACAGTTCTCCTTGCTGGTTAGTGTTTGACAGAAATGCTCACAGCGGCATTGCCGCAGTGTCAAACATCGCCACTATGTTCTCGGGTGGCGTGCCTGCCTGGATTGCATGGGCAGGACCCAGGATATACCCTCCGTTTCTGCCAAGAACGAGTATCCTTTCACGAACCTCGTTTTGCACATCTTCAAAGGTGCCGAAAGGAAGGGTTTTCTGAACGCTGATGCCGCCCTCGAAGCAAAGCTTTCTGCCGTATTTCTCTTTCAGAACAACGGGGTCCATTCCCCTGGCGTCGAACTGGAGCGCCTGGAGGATGTCTATTCCCATGTCAATCAAATCCGGCACCGCCTCCATGATGGCACCGTCAGTATGGTATATCACGCGGGCACCCAGCGAATGTATCAAGGAATTAAGCCTCTTGTGATGCGGCTTGATAAACCTTTTTATCATGTCAACCGACATAAGAAGCCCCTGCTGTCCGCCGAGGTCGTCCCCCGAAAAACAGAGGTCTGCTTTTCCGTCAGCCGCTTCAAGAATTTTGCGGGTATGAGCGACAAAGAAATCTGTCACTTTTCCCATAATGCAATCAACCAGTCCGGGAGCAAGCGCCATGTCCATGAAAATCTGCTCAAAACCGCGCATGTACCATGACGTTTCAAAAATTATTCCCCCGCCTGCCGCTATACAATATTCCTCCCCTGAATTGAGACATTCTATCTGTTCGGCTATGGAACTGTAATCGAACCAATCCGTGGACGGCCACCTGTGCTTGAGTATACTATCAACCTTATCAAATTCGGCAAGAGGATACCTGTCTATCTCTCTGTAGAAAGACTCCCCGTAACTGACCGGCCTGCGCCTGACCCCCCATATATCCTCGTTTTCCTTCAGCGCAGGGCCTATATACTTTGGAGTAATCTGCTTGATGTCTATTAGCGGCCTAAGGTAATCTTCCAGTCCGCATTTCCTGTTTGTCCTTAGATATCGGTCAAGGTTGCCACGGGCAGGCTGGTTGATACCCGAACATACCATGGCAATGGGAATCCTGTCGGTAGTTTTATGACTTAAAGCATGTAATACCCTTTCACGGTGAGTCATTTCGCCTCCTTGATTTTTCTAAATTCAATCCCAAGAGAAGCATTTTAAGGTTGCAGGAAACGCATCTTAACGACTTCAGGTTATATTAAACCAATAATGAAAAGCATGTCAAATGAGGAAAGAACGCAAGGGAAATCAGGAGGAATCCTGCTTGGAAAGCATATCTTCTATAACAATGAGAAGCTGTTTGAGATTATATGGTTTGGTTGCGTAAAAATCGGCTTTATATCTAAACTCCTTCTCCTTTTTTATATTTTCACTGTGTCCGGTTACAAGTATGACGGGCACCCTCTTGCTTTTTAACCCTGCTTTTATTTTCTGAAGGACTTTCCATCCGTCCATACGAGGCATGACAATATCGAGAACCACTATATCAGGCTTTTCTTTTCTGAAAATTTCAAGCCCCTCTTCACCGTCACGGGCTTCCAGGACAACATGTTTCAGAGACTGGAGTGCCATGGAAAGGGTCATAAGCGAATCAGGTTCATCATCAATCACGAGAATTTTCTTAATTTTTGTATCCATTTGCAGTTATTTTACCATTACAAAATTTTACAATCAAGTGAAAAAAATATATTCAGAACAGATTTTAATGAGCAATCCGCATTATTGGCTATTTTATTTTTTTGTGGTAAGCTCTTTAATTGAACAAGAAGACAGATGAAAAAATCTTTACCGGCATTAAAACCTTTTACTATGAATAAAGTCGAACTCCTCATAAAACCTGCTTCGTATCTATGCAACCTTGATTGCGTTTACTGTTTTTACAAGAAAACCGGGAGTATCTACAAAACTCCTTCCGTAATGAAACCCCATGTTCTTGAAAAACTGGTTTCCTCGGTCATGGAATATTCCGGCGGAGGAAACACAATTTTTTCATGGCAGGGCGGCGAACCTTTGCTTGCAGGAATTGATTTTTACCGGAAAGCAGTCGAACTGCAGGCGCGTTACGGCAAAGATGGTCAAATAGTAAGCAATTCAATACAGACAAACGGGCTGCTCATAAATGAAGAGTTCATCGAATTTTTCAGAAAATACAACGTTCTTGTAGGAGTAAGCCTTGACGGCCCGGAAGAAATACACAACAGGTATAGAAAGTACCCGACAGGGAAAGGAACATTCAGGGAAGTTATGTCTAAAGTCAACCTTCTTAAAAAAAGGCAAATCGAGTTTAATATCCTGTCTACCGTTGGGGAAGATACCGCAAAATATCCCGAAAATATTTACAGATTTTTTGCTCAAAGCGGTTTTCAATATCTTCAATTCATACCGGCTGTCGACCGTAAGGGTAAGCTAAGAAATTTTTCAATCACGCCCGAGACTTACGGAGATTTTTTGTGCCGCATCTTTGACCTCTGGTGGAACGGCAGCAGGCCCCTTTTTTCCATAAGGTTTTTTGACAACATAATAGAGCTGCTTGCCGGGCTGGAACCCGGGGCGTGCTCTCTTAAAAAGAATTGCGGAGAATATCTTGTGATAGAACACAACGGGGACGTCTACCCGTGCGATTTTTTCGTACATTCGGAATTCCTGGTTGGCAATATTTTCAATGATGATTTTAAAGAACTGGTATGCAAGGTCAAAGAAAAATTCGGGATACTGAAATCTAAGGGATGCAGCGAATGTGAAGGGTGCAGATGGAATTTCATATGCAACAAGGGATGTCTCTGGTTAAGGTGGATAAACAATGGGAGAATAACAGCAGAAGAGAAGGATTATTTATGCAAGGCTTACATGAAGTTTTTCTCCCATTCCATCGACAGGCTCAAGATAATTGCGGATTCCATCGTTTGAAAGCCTCGATGTCATATCTAAAACGGTAATTTCTTAAAATGTTCTTTTTTAATATTCGGCGCTTTTCTGTTATAATTTAGCTCATGGAAGCATTGACTCTCAAAGAATTTCTCGAAACGGTAAAAGACGGACTGGAAGCATCTTTTCCCCTCCAGTACTGGATTACGGCAGAGATTGCAGGATTTAGGGTGAACCCCAATTCCCGACACTGCTATATGGACCTCGTGGAAAAAGACGACAGGGCAGTGGTGGCAAAAACTGGCGGAGTCATATGGAAAGGCCGGTTTGAATATGTAAGTGCGAAATTTACCGGGGTCACGGGCCAGGAGCTCAAAGACGGGCTCAAGGTCATGCTTCTGGTAGAAATCCTCTTTCACGAGCTTTACGGTTTCAAGTTAAATATCAACGACATAGACCCTTCCTACACCCTCGGAGAATTCGCCGCCCACAGGAAAAAAATACTCGCACAGCTTGAGAAAGAAGGTCTTTTGAACAAAAACAGGAGCCTGCCTTTTCCAGATGTGCCGCAGAGAATAGCCATTATATCTTCTCCTTC
>DAOQVZ010000005.1:0-42041 GCA_035341815.1 bacterium | reverse complement strand
GGTGATGCCATGGCTTGCAGAGAGGTTTCCCAAGGAAATATCATTCGGACCGGGGAAAGCCCGGGCGGTTCTGTGGTCAAACCGCTCCGGCAGGGAGCTTGATTTCAGGAGCTCCACTCTCGCGAAAGAATACTGGCAGAGCTGGGCGGAAAAAGGGTTAGGCAGTCCGGGAATCTCAAAGCTCTCAGGAGTTGCCAATAATGCCCAGGGCGCCGCGCGCACACACGACATCTGGCTCCTGCCGCGTGCAGGCGGTTACGACCCCTTGCATGTAAGCAAGACGGCCATTGCCGCAGCGAGAAGTCCCCTTGTTCTTGCCGAACCGCAGTGGCTCTGCAAAACAGAGGCCCTCGGATGGCCGATGCATCACAGGGACACGGAGAAATTTTCAAGGGAAGAAGCCTTTATTTCCGAAACATGGGAACGTCTCATGCTTCCTCACAAAGTATTTCCCATGAACGGCTTTATCAACTGGGGGCACGGCCCCTATATAACCTACAGGAATGTCAACGGTACATGGTTTGCGGATTTCCTTTCCTATGGAGACATGAGTGTATATAACGTGCGGCGGCATACCTGGAGCCTTTATGCCCGAAGCGGCGAAAGAAGGTATTACGATTCGGGCCACAGGTTTAACAGGATACTCGGGGATTTCGGCATAGCCCACTGTGACGCCCCGAACAAGCTTAAAGGCGGATTTACAAGACTGCGGCCGCCCGTGCACAGGATGCCTTTCTACTGGGGCAACATGACGCAGGTTTACGATATGAACAGCAGTTCAAGCGACATAGGTAACTGGCTCATGGAATATTACCTGTCCGGGGACGAGTATTGCAGGGATGTTCTCGTCAAGGTCGGCGAATCCTTCAGGAAGCACTGGAATGTCAAGGAAGCGACCGACTGGAGGACTGCACTTTCTTTTCTAACCCTACGCAAACTGGTCAACCTATACATGATGGAGTGGGACGAAGATTTCGGCCGGATGGCGCGGGAGCTTGCCCATGCCCTTATCAGCATTGAAAAACAGACGGGTGTCACCCCCGAATACATGACTTACGGGTGCGCCATGTACAAGGACCAGCGCCACGTTCCTACCCTCTACATGTATTACAGGGAAACGGGCGACGAGCTCGGCAAAGAGGCTTTTCTTAAGATACTGGACCACCGCTACCGTTTCTACCGGAACCCGTTCCCCATCTCTTACCAGAGTGCCGCGGCCTTTGCCTACCCCATTGCTTACGGGATGACCGGAAACGTTAATTACAGGAGAGTTATTGAACAGACCGTCAATGACGGTTTTTCTCTCTTTTCAGTACCACTCGAAAAAGAGCTGGCAAACATGCCCGAAGATCCTTACCTGTGGAAAACCCTTCCCAGGTTGGGGGTGCCTAACCATACACATTCTTTTCTCGGCCTGCCCACGGCCATGAAATTCTTTACCGAAAAGGGAATCGCGGGGAATCCGTTCCCCCTGCTTGTCAAGTCTATGAAGGATACTCCCAGCCGGGCTGTTTTCCTTCATCAGGGAGACAGGGATACCGTTATAAATCTATTCTGTTATACTCCTGCACGGGGAAATGTGAAGCCGGAGCTTACCCCGTATCCGCTTTCGTCAAAGGCTGTTCCACTGCCCGGAATAAGAATTGAGATGGAAGAAAGGATAGAGACAATGGTTCCCATTACCTACGGCAAGCCGGCTTCCCCCAATTACCAGTACCATGTGAAGCTTGCCGTTCCGTCTTCGGTGCCTGCGGGGATGTATCTGCTTTCGTTAAGGGGAAACGAGCCCTTTGTTATTCTCGATTCCACCTCCCCAAAGGTTGCTCTCCATTGCCCGGAAGGCTTCTGGACAGCTTTTGCTGAGGTGGAAGGCGACGGCTGGGCGGTTAACGGGCAGGGCAATGCTTCCCGTCTCGGAGACTGCCAGCCTTTCTTTTTCCGCGTGCCTGAAGGGTTGAAAGAACTTGAAATATTCCTTGGGCGGCCGGTGGAGATAATGACTGCTGGAGGAAAGGTCATGCTTGAAGCTGACACGAAAAGCACGGGCAGGATTTCCGTTCCCGTCAGCGGGAACCACGGGATATGGATGATTGCTCCCTCGTCCCGGGACCCCATGGTTTTCGTCCGCCTGCTTAACGTTAACCCTCTTGTGTCGTATGGTTCAGCGTCACGACTACCTGAAAAAGCTCTGGAAGAAGCGGTTGTCGCTGATGCAGAAAGCCTGCCCCTATCCGGAATGGAGTTTGTCCCGGGCATATCAGGCAAGGCGTTAAGGCTTTACGGAGAGCAATTTATAAAATTTCCTTCAGGAAAAGAGGAGCGGCAGGGCGGGTATACTTTTTTCCCGGGTAAACAGGGAACGGTGGAATTCTGGTTCAAGCCCGACTGGTCAAGCCGCTACATAGTGCTCGGAAGCGGCGATTCTTACAGGGTTCTTTCTTTCCTCCAGGGCCCCCACATACACGCGGGATACCGTTATGGTTCGAGGGCGTCCCAGAAGCTTATTTACAGCGACCTGATACTGGAACTGCTCGGTACATTCCCCGGGGCGGAGCCCCTGCGCCCTTTTCTCAACGCAAAATCGCTGATAGGCAGGGAAGACAACCATATTTTCAAGGTGGGCGAATGGGTTCATGTTGCATACACCTGGTCATTCGATGAAAAAGAAAAGAAGTGGGAGTTTGTGACTTTTGCCGGCGGACGCCGTCTGGATGACTACAGGAGCCCGGAAAGGGTGCGCTTTCTAAGGGTTCCAGGGCAGTCAAAGGTAAGCTCATGGCAGGCGAAGAGCGATACTTTCAATATTTCAAAAGAAGACAGGGAAGTTGTGCTTGGTCCTTTTAAGGGAACGATGGACAGCCTCAGGATTTCAGATATAGTACGATACAGGCAGGATTTTACTCAGCCTGAAACGGTCTTTGAGAAAGATATAAATACCCGGGCGCTTTTCCTGTTCGACGGCACCCTTAAAGGTTCTTCCGCTCTGTCGGCCGAACCCGTGGAAGCCGTCCATTGACAGCCCCGTGCAGCAAATGGATGAATAGTGTTTGCCCTCTTTTTGCAGCGGTGAGATTTATCTCGCTTTTTTGACAGCCGGAATTGCGCAGGCTTACCGGAGAGGCCCGGCATAAAAAAGCCTGCGGCTACCAATGCTCTATAAACTTGTAGCAGCACCCTTCAGGGTGCGCCGTAGTAAGCTTATGCAGGGGTGGATCTTACATCAATTCTTTTTCCCCTGTTTGTGAAACAGCGTGAGCAGGAGGGTATGATATGGAAATTCCTTTCAAAATAGTCCCAGGCGATATCCCCAACAAGGGGATGCTCTTCGTTGACCACTCCAAGAACGGACGTTCCGGCCACGGCGGAAACTGCATTGCCGAATGCAAAAACGGCGACATACTGGCTTTTTACAGCAACGTGTCCGGCGAGATTCTAAACGGACACGGGGTTGCCGGCTGGTCTGAGTACAGGAGGTCTTCGGACGGAGGAAAGACGTGGAGCGACCCCTGTATTCTTGAATATTCCAAAAAGATGTGGGAAGGCAGCGAGGTCTATTCCGCCATTGTTTTTTCAGCCGTGACGGCGCCCGACGGAACTGTTATAGCGGTGCTTTCAAGGTTTGAAAATGAAAAATGGGTCAAGAAACTTCCTCCCGTTTATCTTTTGAGCCGCGACAACGGTATGACATGGTCGGGCCCCATGGATATAGACAGGCTGGCTTCGGTGGAAGACGTCTCCCTGACTTTCGACGCTTCTTTCGTGCACGGAGGAAAGGTCTTCACCGTATTCATGGGCGGTTCGGCCGATTACTGCCCCGGACCTTATTCCATGTATGTTTCCCAGGACAGCGGGGAAACTTTCCGGAAAAGAAGCACGCTTCCTTTTGCACATACCAATTATTATTCCACGGCAGGAGTCCTGGAAGACGGCAGGATAATCGTTTATTCCTATCCTTACAGGGGCGGTTCAACGGATGAGCATAACATGCATTATGTCACCAGTTCTGACGAGGGGCATACATGGTCCGAAGTCAAAACTGCATATTTCGCAAAGAAGATAAGGAATCCCCAGATGTCCGAAAAGATAGGGGATTACTATTTCCTGCACGGACGCAGCGGCAGTTACGGGAAAGACAAAAGCAATTTTGTTTTATATTCGTCAGGAGACGGCATCAACTGGGATGAAGGGGTATTTTTGTACACTGCCGACCCTCCGAGGGGGGACTGTTATTCGGCAAACGAGGTAATAGGAAAATACGGCTCCAGCGGGCATAAGAGGCTTCTTATACAGTCAAGCATAGGATATGAACCCGGAACCAACAAGGTTAACGAACACCACTGGTGGATAGAGGATATTGCCGGCCAATGGTGAAATTTAGTGTTTCCTGGGGGTCTGCAATGAGGAAGAAATGGCAAACTTTTCTTTTAATCTTAATTTTTCTTGCCGGCTGGAAAACGGCGGCAGGGCAAGGAGAAAAAAAAGTGTTGAACATAGGTTCCCGGCTGGAACTTTTTGTTGACGGCTTCATCATTGAATCGATGAAGAATCTCGAGCTCAGGCTCCATTCTCCCGAAAGGGCCTCCCTGCCGGCATCTCCCCTTAAAGGTTCTTATGCCACCGTGATAAAAGACGGACCTCTCTACCGCGCGTACTACAGGGGAGATGACCCCGGTTACAAGGGGCGGCGCAATTACAGCGGCCATCCCGGTGAAATAACATGTTATGCCGAGAGCACGGACGGCAAAGAATGGACATTTCCATCCCTGGGGCTGTTTGAAGTTAACGGAACACGTGAAAACAACGCCATACTTGCAGGACATCCTCCTTTCAGCCATAACTTTTCTCCCTTTCTCGATACCCGCCCGGGAGTGGACGAAAGCGAACGTTTCAAGGCACTGGCTGGCCATCCCGGATTCCGGAAAAAAGTCAGGGCCGACGGACTTCACTCGTTTGTTTCTGCAGACGGCGTAAGGTGGCGCAAGAAAAGTTCTTCTCCCGTAATACCGTTTGACCCTTCATGGTCTCATGCCTTTGATTCCCAGAACGTTTCTTTCTGGTCGCAGGAAGAAAACTGCTATGTATGTTATTTCCGGACATGGGCTTCTTACGCCGGAGGAGATAAAGAAAATCCAGGTGCCGGTTCAATAGGAACTTCCGGCAGGACAGGTGAATCGGGCAGAAGTGAAGAACTGCGCACGATAAGCAGGACTACCTCTCCCGATTTCATAAGCTGGAGCAATCCGGTAGCCATGAATCCCAACCTGCCCGGGGAGCATCTTTACACAAACCAGGTCCATCCTTATTTCCGTGCTCCACACATATATATCGCATTTCCCACAAGGTATATGGCAGGGCGGGTCGGTTCCGGGAAAACGGATACAATGCTCGGTTCAACCGATATTCTTTTCATGACCTCGAGGGCGGGTTCGCTGTTTTTCGACAGGATCTTCAAGGAAGCGTTTATCCGTCCAGGTCTTGATACCGAAAGATGGGCAAGCAGGGCCAATTACGTCGCACTCAACGTTGTTCCCACGGGCGATAATGAGATGTCGATATACCATGCAAGAAGCGGCTATCGCTACGTTATGCGCACCGACGGTTTTGTATCCGTGCGTGCCGGTGCAGAAGAAGGCGAATTCGTTACAAGACCTTTTACCTTTGATGGAAATACTCTTCTACTGAACGTGAGCACTTCGGCGGCCGGGATGCTGAAAGTTGAGCTTAGCGACCCTTCAGGAGGAGTTTACAGGGGTTTTTCGCTTGATGAATGCATGCCTGTTGTTTGCGACAGGATAGAACATCCTGTCCAGTGGAAAGGCAATCCCGACCCCGGAACCCTTGCGGGCAAACCTGTCTGCCTGCGCGTATCGATGAAGGAAGCTGACCTCTATTCATTCCGTTTCCGATGAAAAACTCGGAATTTTGCCCGAATGGCCATTGCGAGAGTTTTCATTACAGTAGGGAGCGTGGTTTGAGACGCAGCTATTTCCTTAGCCTGCCTATGTAAAACGTGAGAGTGCCTTCATAATCTCTTTTACAGCGGTACCCCTGCCGGGATAAACCATTTATGGTACTGCTTTGATTTTAGAGTCGCATGAATGCGGCCGCTGCATTTATTATTCTGCTTATTTGCCCTGACAGGATTTAAGTATCTTCTCCTGTTTGTTATTGATACGAATGTCCGACCTTCGTTTTTTTCCCTCTACCCTTTGGGGAGAGGGCTTGCCCGTCCGAAGCCTTGGCGCAGGAGGGTTGGGGTGAGGGGGCTGTTAAACCATAAATTTTGCCGGACTCTTCCTGTATGGGTTATAATAAAATGTATTTTTCAAGGAAACCACATATATGAGAAAAAGGGCGTTTTTCATAGGAATGATTTTTTCTGCAGGTATAGGTATATTGGACCCGTACCTCATGCTAAAGGGGCTTTCGGGAAGGTTCTGCTGGGAATACTGGGCGCCTGCCGCCATATTCGGCCTTTTTATAATCCTTCTGCTATCATGCCTCCACAGGGTTTTTGAACTTAAGACATCCGAACTGCTTCTCATATATATCATGGCAGCTACTTCTTCGGTGCTTCCCAGCATGGGTTTCATGGCTTCCTTCATACCCGTGGTATCCGGCCTTAAATATTTTGCAACTTCGGTAAACCACTGGCAGGAATATATCGTTGACAGGGCATTTCCCTTGCTCATGGTACAGGATGAAAATGCGGTGAAATATTTTTACGAAGGCCTCCCGCCCGGAACCCCGGTGCCTTATGATGCATGGCTGGCGCCCATGGGGTTCGTCCTGCTTTTTGTGCTGGTCTTCGCCGTTTTAAGTATCTGCATCATGGTACTTTTCCGCAAGCAGTGGGTAGAAAAAGAAAAGCTTATATATCCTCTCACAATATTACCTCTTGAAATGGTCAAAAAGGAAAACGGCAGCCGCATACCCCGCCTTTTCAAAAACAAACTGTTCTGGCTTGCATTCTCCCTGGTATTTCTTTATTACCTGGCCAACTGGTTATCGGCCGCGTCCACCGGAACTTCCATGATTAAACTTACGGGCCGCATAGTCCTCATGAGAAAGGCGATAACCATGAGGTTGACTCCACACTTTCCCATAATAGGTTTTGCATATCTTATTCCCCGGAGTGTTTCCCTGTCACTCTGGCTTTTCCACGTATTATTTTCTTTGCAGACGGGGTTATTCAGCGTAAGCGGATTCATACTGCCGGGCACAAACGAGCATTTTTGCGGTCGTTCGGCTGCCACCACTTTTGAAGGAGGAGGCGCCATGCTTGTTCTCGCTTTAGCTCTGGTATGGCGTGCCCGCAAGCATCTTTACGAATGTGTTAGAAAGGCGTTTTTTGGAGCTCCGGGCGTTGACGATTCCGGCGAGATGCTTACCTACAGGACAGCCGTCATAGGAGCATGTGCAGCTTTTGCAGGGATGGTATTCTTTTTAAGGGCATTCGGTATGCCGTGGATACCTTCCATCCTCTTTATGTTTTTTGTTCTGGTGGTATTTGTGGGTCTTACCCGGATAGTATGCCAGGTGGGGCTTCCTGCCGCCCAGGCACAGTGTACGCCTCCGGCGTATACTGCGCACCTTCTGCCGCCCGGGCTTGTTTCTCCCCAGGGCTACGTTGTCATGGGGTTGCAGTACAGCTGGGCCGGCGATATCCGCACCTCCATAATGGCTTCCACGGGCCATTCACTGCGGATACAGGAGGAAGCCCGTATTCCAAGGAAGATACTTTTTGCCGGGATTATATCGGCCATAATCATTTCATACATTTCGGCCGCATGGATGTATATCCATGCCGCCTACCATATGGGAGCCCTCAACATATCGGACGGCGGCGGGGGAGGAGCCGGCCCGTGGTTTTTCGGAGGGTCCATGGCCAGGGTCATAGCCAATTTTATCGTTCCCAAGATAACCAACCCCATAACCAGGGATATAATTATCTCCCGTTACGTGTTCACCGGCATAGGGGCGGCGGTCATGAGCGGCCTGATTTTCCTGCATTCCAGGTTTCTCTGGTGGCCGGTCCATTTCATAGGTTTTCCCATTGCAGAATCCCAGCCTCTTCAATACTGGTGGTTCGCCATTTTCCTTGCATGGCTGATAAAGGGCCTTATACTCAAGTTCGGCGGCCACAACGTCTACAACAAGAGCGTTCCATTTTTCCTCGGCCTTATACTGGGCAACATCAGCTGGATGGTAATAGAGAATATCCTCAACTTCGTATTCGACAAGGCCGTCTACGTGGGTGGATAGATAAGGACACGGATAAAAAAGAAAAAGGGGACAGGCTGCTTTTTCTGCTTCCATGAAACAGACAGCGGTTGAAAGAGGTAAGGTTTAATCAGTGAAAATCGCTTCAATGTTTGCAGGGGGAATATCTGCCAGCACGGCTTCATGGCTTGGAGAGATAATACAGCCTGTGGGAAAGATGTTTTTAAGTTCTCTCACCTTTGCCCGGACTTCTCCGGGAGTGCCCCTTACAAGAAGGTTCTGGGCATCCACCCCTCCGCAGAAAGAAACCCTGTTGCCAAAAAGGTCCTTGAGGTTGGACGGTTCCATTCCCGAGGCAAGCGCCTGTATGGGATGGATAACATCCGTTCCGATATTAATAAGGTCGTTAATCACATCCACGACAGAGCCGCATGAATGGTGGATGACCTTCAGACCGTAAGATTTTGCCTGCCTTATCAGTTTTTCCGTACCCGGGAAAACGAACCTTCTTAACAGTTGGGGAGAAAGCATCAGCCGTGTCTGGCTGCCGAAATCGTTTCCTATGAGGACCGCATCCAGTTTCCCTTTTCCCGCCTGGTAAAAAATATCTCCGGCTTTCAGGTAAAAATCGGTTATCCTGTCTATTATGGCAGTGAACATTTCCGGTTCGGATATCATCTTTACCAGTGCGGTTTCCATCCCGAAAGCCGAACAGGCGTCCTGGAAATGGGCCGCCCATATTATTCCCAGGACAGCCATGTCCGCAGGAGCTTTTCCTATTGCCTGGCGGCAATTTTCAGCGGACATGTGGGCGGCTGGCTCCGGCCAGTTGAAATCTTCCATTGAGGCAGGGTCCGACATCTCCATGAAAAAACCCGGAGCAGTTAATGTCCTTTTTTCGTAATCTGATGACCCTCCTTTTATTGCAAAGTCAAACGCGCATGCAATATGGTTTGACGGAGGGTTGTCGTAAGGAACGTTTACGGGATATATATCGTCATTGAGTTTTCTTTTCAGCCCGTCAATATCTTTTACTCCGAAATATTCCAGAAGTCCTTTTTCGGCTTCAGGTGTCGGCAGACCCAGCCATGATGCCGGCCTGTCCACCTTTTCCCTGTTGACAGTGGCAAAAAACCTTTCTTTGTGGTCCATTTTCTTCCCTATTCCTATATCAATAATATTTCCCGTATTCCATAAGGGCTTCATGCATGGCGGCAATATTTTCCGGTGGAACGTCGTCCTGTATGTTATGTATGGTATTGAAAACAAACCCTCCGCCGGGAGCCAGGGCTTCTATCCTTTTTTTAACATCTTCCTTTACCTTTGCCGGGCTTGCGGCAGGCAGGACGTGCTGGGTATCAATGCCTCCTCCCCAGAAAGAGAGCTCCCTGCCGAATTCCTTTTTCAACCGTTCCAGTGTAACTCCTTTGTCTGTTACCTGGACGGGATTCAGTATGTCCGCTCCGATTTCTATAAAATCAGGTATCAGCTCATAAATAGCGCCGTCCGAGTGGAAGAAAGTATAGAAGGGCCGGGAAAAAATCTTTTTCTGTGCATCAAACAATGTTTTATGCCTGGGTTTCAGGTAATCCGAGTACATTTTCCTTGAGATTAGCAGGCTCTCCTGGCTTCCCATGTCGTCGCCTTCCCTTACAAACTGGATGTATTGGCCCATTTTTTCGGCAGCCGCTTTATAAAATTTAATCTTCATCTCCAGGAATTTATCCATTATAGCGCAGGCGATAGACGGATTCATCGCAAGGTCCATGTAAAACTGTTCGTACCCTCTTATCCGGCAGCTCATTTCAAAAATTCCGGAACCGAAACTTTCCAGCATCACCGCATATCCTTCTTGGTAATATCTTTGAGCTTTTTCGTCAAGGTTCTCAAAAAGCGAAGGCAGTGTGGAATCCGGCCATGGGAAATTCTCAACATCTTTTTCCGTAATATCACCAGACAGGGGACTTCCCGTTAAGTCAAAATAGAGGCCGTCCTTCGGCATTGTCCATTTTATTCCCCATTCGTCGGTGAACGTCTTTCCCTTTCCTAAAACAGCCTCAATGTCGGGGTTTTTCCTTCCTACATGGGGTACCAGTCCTCTTGTATCAACCTCCAGTTGTCTCAATATCCTTTCTCCTGGTTCGCACAGTTGCTGCACGGTATCGCAAAAAACGGTTTCCCCCGCATCAATCCCCATATAACGGGCGAGGTTTAAATAGGCGTTTTTTGTAATGCCCGTAACAAAGGAACTCCCCATGTCAAAAGGAACCCTGTCCGGTTCCTTATGCTGAAGCGCCGTTAAAATCCTGTCTCTGCCGTTCATGTCAATTGAGTCCTTTAAAAGAATTATTTTACAGGTTTACGACCCGGTTTTCCGTGTGCGAGGTGCGTATTGCGTCCAGGATGCGGGAGAGTTCAAGCGCATCCCCGGAAGTCACGGGGAACTCTCTTTCCCCTCTCAGGGCGGCCGCTATTTCACCGTAAATTACGTGTGCGTCGCCGTACAGGTCTGGGCCGAGAGTTTCTACGGTGGTTTTGTTATCCTCTGCTGCGGCTTTAGACATGCGCTTCGGGTCATCGGGACGCGCAGGCACGTTTGTAACCATCGTGAGATTTCTATCCTTTACGGTTATCGTTCCCATGTCTCCCTGGATTGTCCATGAAGGCATCTCCTTGACCGAAATGGTAAACTCGGCCTGGACGATAATACCGTTATCCATGGTTATCAGGGCGATAAACACGTCTTCTGTGTCCCCGGGGTTTATTATCTGCCGGAGCTGTCCGAATACGCTTTTCACCTTGCCTCCGGCCAGCAGAATGGGCGGCTCTACTATGTGGGGCCCCCAGTTTAAAAGGTATCCGCCTGCAAACCTCTTCTCAGTCTGCCAGTCGCACCGCGTACTGAATGTGGAGACGGCTCTGCGGATGAGAAAAATATTCCCGACAGCGTTTTCACTCTTCAGCTCTTTAAGCCTTTTCAAATCGGAACCCCATCTTGCCGGCAGCCACGGCAAAAGCTTCTTTCCGGATTCCTTCTCTGCCGCCACCATGCGACCGGCTTCGGCGCCATTTGCCGCCCATGGTTTTGTAACAAGTACGTTTACGCCGGCTTTAAGGCAGTCACAGGTCATTTCGCAGTGCTGGTTGCTGCGGGTGACAATGCAGACCAGGTCGAGCTTTTCCTTTTCAAGCATCTCGTGGTAATTCTCGTAGACCGGGCATCCGAACCTTTCGGACGCCAGCCTGCGCCTCTGCGGGTCTATATCGCAGACGGCAGCCATTTCAAACTGTTCCAGTTTTTCTATGGGCCCGGCGTGCAGGGAGCCCCCGCTTCGCCCGTATCCGAGTACGGCGGTTTTTATCTTTTCCATTTTCTTTTGTATAAAAAAAGAAACATACTCTCTGTTGTTTGAAGAAGTTATCATATTTGTATTCCATTTGTCAAATAGCGGTTATGCCTGGCACAAATTCTGGAAGTATTTAGAAACTGTTGGATGGTTTAGATTAGTATTTTTTTGCGGATTTTATTAATGAATCAGTCCGGCAGTTGACAAAAAGGGCAGTCTTAATTTACAATAAAGAGTGTCTGATAACTGTTTCTTTTTGCAGGATGCACTTGTATTAAAAAAGCAGGGAGAAGAATCTTGAATACCACAGGGAAAAAAACCTTGAGATTCTGCATCCTCACCTCCTTATTTTTAGCGTCTTTACTTTACGTGGGAACCTTGTCTTACGCCGACACACAGCCCAGGTACAGGATAAATAACGGCATCATTTTTTCCATGGGTGATTTCGGCCATCTGCTCCGCACGTCTCCGGTCCACACCGAGACCATCTACATTGCAAACGCCGGCAAAGAATACATATCTGTAAAAAAACTTTCAGTTTCCGCATCTTCCCATACCGTTGTTTACACGTCCAACTCTTCTTCTGTCGGCGAAAAAAGGGTTGCAGAGAAGGATCCCGTGAAAGTGAAAACAAATGTATTTGAGAAGAAACTCCTGCCCCTGGGCAATGTTTTGCAGCAGCTGGAGGAATTGGAAGGGAGATTCGATGAGTTCAAAAAAAATACGGCTGATGGGAAAAGGCTCAATACCGATAAAAGGAAAGAATTTGAAAATCTTTTACTCAACAGGAAAAGGCTGATAAGGGATATTGAATCCAATTTTTCAACCGTCGAGATTAACCTGGACCTGTCTTATTTCCCTGAACTGAAAAAAGCGGAGGGAATGGTTGATATCTCAGTTAAACTGGAACTTGAGAACAATGCAGGTGAAGAAACATTTGCAGTGGAGAACTTTGCTCTCGGTCGTTCACGCCAGTCTGTAAGGGGACAGTTAAAAGCGGAATGAATAATTTTCTGTTGCATTAAGCTCATAACAATAGCTTCAGTCAACTTGAAATTAACAAGGAGAGAGATTATGGGTTCATCCTGCTTGAAAAAGCTGGCTTCAAAGATACTGCAGGGTTTCCATGATGGAATAATTGTTTTCAACTTAGATACCATGGAAATTGTGGATGCCAACAATGCTGCTGAAGATATGCTGGGATACACAAAAGACAATATGCTGGGAAAGAGTATCATTGATTTTCATCCCGTCAAACAGAAACAATTAATAATGGAAATTTGCAGGAATTTGAAGTCTAAAGGTCTCCAATACTACAGCGATATACCTTTCGTGCATAGAGACGGCATGATATTTTTCGTGGATATAGCTTCCAAAATCATCGAACATGAAGGAAACACCCTGGGAATAGGTTTTTTGAGGGACAGGAAAAAAATAAAGAGTGAAATTACCGACTGGCAGTCGGTATACCAGCATCTTGCAGAAATGGTGGGGTATGGTATCTGCCTGACAAACGGCTACCGTATTATATATGCAAACCAGGTATTTGCAGACATGCTGGGTGCAAAATCTTCCCTGGAAGTCATTGACAGGGATGTCATAGATTTTGTGCCCGAAGATGAACGCGCTGTGTTTAAAGAAAACTATGAAAGTTTAATAAGCGGTATAAAACCCAAGGTAACGGTAAAACGGCGGTTTAATAAAATTGACGGTACGAAAGGCTGCTATTTTGCAGAAGTAACGAGGGTCAAAATAGACGGAGGATGGGCTGTGCAGGCGATTGTTTTTGACCCGCAGGCAGATTACAAGTATAACTTTGGAGTATCCAGGCCGGACTTTTCAGATTCCGCATCCCAAATCGCACCCTTGACCAGAAAAGAGGTAGAAGTCCTTTATCTGATAGCTTCCGGCTTAAATCCAAAAGAAATAGCGATGAAATTGAATATTTCCGTTCGTACGGCAAGAACGCACAAGTATAATATCATGAACAAACTTCATATACACAATATTACAGAGCTGATAAAATTTGCCATCAAAAAAAATATTACTCCCGACTGACAATCGGGTATGCTTTTATTTAGTGTCTCAACAACAGACCCTGAGCAAAAACATCTCAGGGTGACAAGAAAAGGTTAAGTTTGTCATCCTGAAAAGCTTTTATTCAGGAACTCATGTTTTAGTCCTATTCAGCATCTGTTTTTTATTGGGCATCATACTGGTTGCACACGTAATTTGACATTTAAGGTCGGACATCTTAAAATCATAACATGGGAATAGAAGGCATAAAAAAGAAAGAAATAATAAGGGAATTGATACAGCAGAAAGGGAAATTGGCCGTATCCGAGATAACGAATATTTTGAAGGTATCGGAAGTGACGGCAAGAAAATATCTTAAAGAACTTGAAAAAGAAAATGTTTTATCAACGACTTACGGCGGGGCACTTCTAAAAAAAAGAGACTTCGCAAAGGACTGCGGTTTCGGAGAGAATACAAGTAAAAACAGGCTTGAAAAAAGGGCCATAGCAGCCAAAGCTTTTTCCCTGATAAAAGAAGGACAGACAATATTTTTGGATATCGGCACGACAGTATTTGAATTGAGCAGGCTCATCAGAAAAATTGGGTTGGGAATCGTGGTGGTGACCAATTCAATGCCTGCGATATCGGAACTTATCAACAATGAGAATGTGGAAACATTCGTTTTGGGAGGGATGTACGGGAATGAATTGATGGGTTTCTCGGGAAGTTATGCGAGAATAAGGCTTGAACGCATGTATTTTGACCAGTCTTTTCTCAGGGTTGAAGGTATTTCTTCAAAACTCGGACTTACAGAAAAAGACCACTATGCTTCAGAAATCCAGGATATCGTGATAAAAAATTCGGGAATCGTCAACCTGCTCGCGTCTTCTTCCAAGATAGGCAAGAATTCTCTCATCCAGTCCGAAAGTTTTCAGAAAATAAAAAATATAAAAAGACTGATTACCGATTCAAAGGCGGATAAAAACGAGCTTGAACAGATACGTAAAAAATGGGAACTGGAAATAATAAGAGCGGTAACATCTTAAATCCCCGGGCATGAAAAAATCAGACCAGTCCCAGTTCCAACAGGTTGTTTGCATTTCTCCACATGATTTTTTCATATACATCTTCCGGTATTAACTTTGACTCTTTCAGTTTTTTGAAGTAAGGAACGCAGGGATTTTCCTGTAGGTCTGATGCAATATCAGTGCCAAAGTACAGCCTGTCCTGGAACTCTTCCATGAACCTGTATCCGAATTCAGGGTCGCGGCTGATTGCATTGAAGCCGCTTCCTGCCGAAAGGTCTCCGTGAAGGTTGGGATACCTGCGCATGAGTTCCACAACTCTTCCCGGTGTGACTCTCCCTTTCGGATATCCTCCCCTTGTTGTTTCATCCACGTCGCTGCTTATTTCCGACCAGAAAGTCTGCGAATGGGCAAGCAGGACCATTTTGGGAAATGTTTTAAGAACTTTTTCCAGCCGGGGAAGGCCCAGTTCGTCGATAACTCCGTAACACCGGCCCTTTCTCGGAGCCATGTGAAACGTGAGGGGAAGTCCGCTCTCCTCGACATATCTGAAAAAGTTCATGTTCAACGGGTCGTCGAAAGGAATATTGGGAATGTATTCGCCTATTCCCTTGCATCCGAGTTCCTTGTATACATTGAGCAGGGGCGTGAAATCTGCGTCAACGCTGTTTCTCAGAAACCGGGGGTCAAAGTTGCAAAAAGGTATGAATCTCTTGGGATATTTTGACGCTATTTCTATAATTTCCTCCGGAATGACAAGGGTATACCTGCATTCGGGGCTCACAAGAGGCAGGAGTACCGCCATGTCCGTTCCTTCTGCGTCAAGCATCTCCACGAGTCTTTCCGGAGTCGGATAAGACCTCCCGTTGCCTGTGACGCGCGTAAGTTTTGGATGCCTCTTCTTAGCCGTATGGGTATGAATATCTATAATCATTTTTTCTCCTTTACCCCGAACTCTCCTGTGATATTTTTTTCAAGGTGAGGGGTTCATGATTTTGTTTTTCAGTTTCTTTACCCCGAACTCTCCTTGAATTTCTTTCATGGTGAGGAGTTCTTGATTTTCCCTCTTGTGAGGGGTTATGATTTACCTCTTTTACTTTTACCCCGCTTGTCCCGAACTCTTCCTTGATATTTTCCCAAGGTGAGGGGCTTGTCCCGGGTTTTTCCGGTATTTATCCCGGGTATTTCAGGGAAACTCTCCTGTGATACACTTTTTTAAGCTTGTCATCCTGAAAAGCTTCTATTCAGGATCTCACTTTCAGATTCTGAAATCCTTCCATGGTAACCAGGTTCATAATGGCAAACAAGCGTTTTCTACCATGCTGAAATAAATGTTTCTTATTTTGCCTCAATGGCTATCCCGGATAATGCAGAAGTCCCTCTGAGATTGCCGTCAAAGAGAAAAAGAGCCCTTGTATTGGCGTCCACCGCAGGCGCTGTCCTTGACGGCGCGAAATCTTCCGCGTAACGCACATTATCGGAGATGCGCAGCATATCCATGGTCCCGTCAAAAGGCCCTATTTCAATTTTTTCGCCTTCATCCGCAAGCTCGAATATCTTCGTATTCTCCAATGGCTTTATGGGATATGGAGCTGACCTTCCGCCTGCGTCTCCAATCTTCTTACCATCCACAAATATGTTCAGTATTCCTTCCATGTTGGAGGCGCCTTTTTTTATATCCCATGTATATGCGATATGCGTCCATCTGCCTGCCCTGAAAAAATGGTCTCCTTCAAACCCCGTGGGAGAGACTGCTTTCCCTTTTTCCATGAGCCTGACCATCAACGAGCTGTTAACGGATACAAAATGAGCAAGTCCATAGTAACTGTGCAGCATGACAATATGGGGTCCCTTCAAGAATGTGTTATTGATTGTCTGCATCATCTCCATGGGTATCTCCCAGGTGTTACGGTCCGCCTTGAACCAGAATTCAACAGTTCCTGTTGTTCCCGGGAAATTTGCGTATCCTCCTTTTGCAATTTTTTCTCCCCTGTCAAAAGTCAGTGTGCGGCTGCCTGATAGCCTTGCCGCCTTGCCAGATATCCCCGCAACAAACTCCATGGGCGCTGCCGGCGCGGGTACATCCTTCGGTTTTTCAGGCAACCTGCCTGAACTTTCAGGGAGAAGCGCCGGAGAGCCGAAGGCTACCACGGGTTCTACGTTCAGCAGTCTAATGAAAACAGGTACGGAGATACCTGTAAAGGTATATATATGATAATCCACGCTCCATATACCTCCTTTGCCTTCTGCCGGTACCTTAATCTTTCCTATATTATTGTTTGACCATTCTATGGCGATTGAACCGTCGGGAGATTTTATCCTTGCGGGACGTCCCATGAAAATTTCCAGTTCCTTGAGGTTGTCCGGCACCCTGAAAAACGCGGGCATGCCTTCCCCCGAGCGGCCATAGGATTTTTCTCCCGAATGTTCCCCAATGGAGACGGACCAGAAACCTTCGGGGCAGTATAAAGCAGATTTCTTTGAGTTTGTATCCAGAAGGGTGAAAGTGTCTTCTTCTGCAAAAGAAAGAAGGTATAAACCGCTTGCTGTTTCTCCTGGAACGGTAATGGAGACATAATAGCTTTTTCTGTCTGAAGGCGGAAATTCCTTTGGCCTCTTCTTAAAATACGGTCCGGAAGACATCTGTTGTTCTTTCTCCGCTGTTATTCCTTCTACGGTTATATTGCCGGTGTAGGAAGAAACGGCAGGTTTTATTTCCGTCTCCTTCGTTATGAGCAATACGTTTAATTGTGTTTCTTTCCCCTTCTCGTGCATAAAGAGTATTTTACCCTCGGGCAGCGTTGTCGGTTTCACCATAAGGGGAGTCGTTTTTCCGCTCCATCCTTTTTCAGCCACCAGCTTCAACACTGTCGGTATCCCTATGAAAGGGTTATGGTATTCATGATGGCCGAGGAACATATTTGTCCTGGGACCTTTATAGATGGGATTAACCCAAATGTTAGGCCATTCAAATATATTTTTGGGTTTCTGGGCAAGCGCCTCTGAAAGGGATTGATGCTCATTGTAATAGAGCATATCTCTCATTGCCTGTTCTGCAACTGTCCTGTATCTTTCGTCGCCCGTCATCCAGTAGGCAATGGAATAGGTGAAAGCGTCATAATTCTTGTAGGCAACCGCCCTGTATCTTCTGTCAAAACGGTATCTCTGGTCTATCAGTTTCAGGAATGCCGTTTTTGCAAGTTCGTCCCCCGTTTCAAGGTAATATTCCAGCACGTTATGGCTGGTACGCATGTCCTTGTACTGAGAACCGTAGTGTAATTCAAAAATTCTTACACCGTTCTGGCTCTTAAGGTCAACCAACTCGTTTACGGTTTCTTTGGCGGCTTTGACGGCATCTTCATCCCAGTCCATTATCATAAGCGTTACCAGGCTCCTGATTCCCGTAGCGTGAAACTGAGCCGGCTCTCCCTTAAGCCGCCATCCATTCTTCTTGAATGATTCTTTTATCATGTATAACAAATCGAGAGAACGTTCGTCTCCCGTGAGGTAATAATCCAAAAGCCAGTGTCCTATATCTCCCGCGTCAATAATGAATGTCCATGAACCTTCTCCCCAGAATAAAGGCAGGCGAGCCGATAATCCGCCTCCTGACTTAGTCGGGATAAATGCGCCTTTTGATTTACCGGGCGCATCCGCATGAATCAGGTACCAGTCTCCAGTAAAACGGCTGAAACGGTATCCCCAGTCGTAATAGCGCCGTTCCCCGCTGCGGGCGTAAAGCCGCCACGGCTCACGTCTGACTCCGTACTCTCTCAGGCTTGAAATGACCTGGAACTGAGACATTGCCTTGCCGTTGCTAAAGCCGTAACTCCTGTCAGGATAGCATCCCCACGCCATATATCCGTTCATGGGAAATGCGACGAGAGGCAGGATAAAACGGGTCCAGTATTCCGAAAGCAGCACTTCTTCTTTGGGAAACTGTTTTGTATCCTTATGCAGCATGGGGTATCCCATGGCTTCGGTTTTACATGTCCATACTGTATCTGCCATTACAAGCGGCGGTCTCGATGCCGCGGCTGCCGGTTTTTCCACCGATTCCTTTCCGTAACCGCCTGCCGTCGGCAAAAACCATATGTCGTGGGTTCTCGCCGCTCCCTGCGCGTTGCTCTTTACGGCATCAAGTTCTTTTTCGCCCGGGTTTTTAAACATTACCGTTGCCCATTCCTGGAGGTATTCTTTAACTATTGTTTTTGCCCTGAAGTCCAGTTCCCTGCCGCTTCTGCCTGACCATAATACCGCACGCGCTCCTCCCGGACCGAACGAAATCTCCTTGGGAAACCTCTCTGCCAGCCATGGCATAACAAGGGTTATTCCATAACTGCCGTAATCTCCGTATGCCCAGTCGCCTGCCATCTCTATATTTTCTATTGCAGCGTCCCTGCCGCCTGCCGACCTGCCTATCGCTCCCTTTGATTCTCTTTCCGCAAAATGGGGATAGGAGTCCTGCAAAAGGTATACCTCGTTACCTCCTGCAGTAACCTTCCTGACTTCTTCTTTCCCCTGTTCTCCCATGGCGCAATATACATCCGCCGGAGATGAGGGAGTCTTAAATTCCAAACCGTAGTCTTTGAACCATACCTTGTTGGTATCTTGTGTGAAGACGATGGAATGGGTTATTCTCAAATAAGGGGTGCCCGCGGCAAGGTATATCCATATATCGGCCTTTGCCAGCTTCTCTCCCTGTTGGGTTACGTACCACCCCGAACGTTTAAGTACAATCCTTCCTGGCCCTTCCTTGAGAAAACGGTTTTCTATTTCGGCCGCCTGTCCGGAAACCCTTGCCATTCTGCCGGAGTTGTCAACCAGATATGCTCCAGCTCCTGAACCTTTAAGTATTGAAATTCTTTTGCCGCCCGATACAAGCCATGCATTTTCAGGGAGCAATTTATCGGCATCAAACTGGTAAACGGCAGCCCCCGTATCCACGGTAAAACCGCCGTCTGCCTGCCTGTCCACTTTCAGAGGATTGGGATATTCTTTTCTCTTTATTCCCGTGCCGTATTCAACCATGTAATTACCCTGGGGAGAAGACGTAAATCCCGCCAGTATCCAGCGTATGCTTCCGTCGTGCCAGGTTGCAGCCACGTCCACCTGTGAAGGTATTTCGCTGCTGCCGCTCATTATGCGTATAGTTGAGGAATCCTTGATTTCACCTTTCGGAAAGGGAATGCCTGTTATCAGTGGCCAGGGAGAATCAAGCCCGGATGAATCGTTGACTGAGATGGGAAAGGTGCCTGCGGCTCCGCTGCAGACAACAGCAGACAAAAACAGTATAATTAACGCAATATGTTTTTTTATCCTCATAAAACCTCCCTTAGTTCAAATGAGATAATTCTACTCTTTTTAATGTTTTATTTCAAAAAATTGCACTAATTTATCGTACAGTTTTCTGTAATTCTTTAATTCTGGAAGACCGCCTCTGTTTTCTGCACAAACGCCGGTATTTATCTGGCAAATTTGATATATCCTGCGTTTTCAACGCGCCATATCGTATTGCCTGTAGCTATCCATGCAAACCATCCTGCTTTTTTTGATACCCCGAGATTAAAACACAGCTGTGTCACTTCAAAAGGGTTGATGCCAACGGAAGCAAAAGGTATCTTTATCTCCGCTGTCCATACCTTGTTTTCTTCGTCATGAATAGAAACTTTGTATTCCGACGATTTTTCGATTTTCCTTGCCATCTCGTATGGCATCCCGAAAAGGTTGTTGACGGTCATATCTCCGTTGTAACGGCAAAAGATTGAAAAAATCGGACCTGTCACATTATCATCCAGCCACCATCCTTCTCCGTGGGGTCCGTTCTGGCTTTCCAATGCAATCTCCATCAGCGGTGTGTGACTTTTTGCCTTGAGGCGCATCCCTTCCCTGTAAGGGTCCGGCTCATTTTTCACTCCGATATAAAGGTTGTCGGCATCATACATAAGCCAGGCGAAGCTTTTTGCACCTTCTTTTTTTTCACCTGTATGATATTGGTTTATCACCATGGCTTTATTCATATCCAGTCCTGCCCATTCCTCCTTTTCCAGTTTTCCGTCTATATTAATGGGTGCTTTTCTGAGAGGGATGCTGTAATCGGCAGGCGGGCTGACTCTTTTCAGCGGGCCCATCAGCGTGTTTTCAACGAGCGCTGTCATGGGAGACCAGTCAGCCCTGAAATATTTACCGATGTCTTCCTTGTCTCTCTTCACCGGCCAGCTTGCGCGCATAGGGCTTTCGTAAACGCCTATATCTCCGGTTGCGAGGGGTTCGCATCCAGTAAGCCCGTAAACCGGAGAGCCTGGCCTGAGCCTGAAATCCATTTTTCCCCTGTCAAAAAACATCGGGTTGTCTCCGTTCCAGTTATTACTTATGACATTTTCATCCATGCTTACTCCCTGCGCAACAACCATGAAAGGACCGCCCGTGTTAATATTTCTCTCGATGACATTGTCCTTTGTCCAGCCGACAGGATACCTGCCTGACAGCATGTTTGCCACATGGGGATACCTGTAACTCCATGGCGGCTGCTGGAATCTTACGGTTTTAAGATACCTGTCAAACAGTGTATCTATTCTGTCAAACAGGGGAGTTCCGTCTCCTTTATTGAAAAGTCCGGACCTGTTGCCCTGTGCTATGCTGTGCACCTCTGCTTCTATAAATAGATTGTTTTCAATGCGGTTTTCCGGCTGCGGGTTTGCTATTCCCCTGGGAAACCTGTAAAAGAAATTTTTTTCTATAACAAGCCCTCCGTTTATTGCGTCTATGTGTATGGCATTTAGCCCCTGGGTGAGATTGGGGGAAGCGTGGTAGCTTATGTGGTGGAGAAAATTATTTCTTATCACATTGCCCCTGCTCATAAGGTACCATGGTTCTCCGTATATGTATACCGCTCCCAGTTCCCTGCCTTCATGGCAGACATCATGCAGCTCGTTAAACTCTATGACATGGTCGTTGGCGTTAAAATATATCGCCTGCAGAGGCGTATCGTGTATGAGGTTATGGGAAACTCTCTGACCGATGCCGTCTATCTTGACCCCCTGCCTGTAACCGCCATCAAACCTGTTGAAATGGTGTACATGGTTGTTCTCAACTATATGCCCCGCAGGTATGAGTTTTTTTCTGTCTCCCCCGTTAAGAGAAACACCTCCTTCTCCCATTCCTGACATGTCGCAGCCGACAATCGAGTTGTTCCACCCGTTATCTATCATTACAGCCCACTGTTCAGTGTTTCTTATTGTACTGCCGGCTATAAGATTACTGCTGCCGTTTCTTATCTCTACGCCGTGGCTGCGGGTAACCTCCATTATCAGTCCGAAAAGCACAATGTTCGAAGCGTTATCTATCCGGACAATCGGGGTATTCAGTGTGGAGACTACAACCTCGCTTGATTCGATATCATCAGGAGGGTAAAAATAGAGTTTTCCCGTCTCTCTGTCAAGGTACCATTCGCCAGGCGTATCAATTTCGCTCAAAACATTATACACATAATAGGGTGCGTTTACTTTGACTCTTACCAGATGATACTTTGTGTTTGCCCTGGCATAACGCATATCGGGAGCCATATTTATTATTTTCTTTTCTGTCTCTATTGAAACAATTTTAGTATGGACCTTGTAATACTCCTTTGAAAAATAACCCTGTATCCATATATCATTTTCTTCTGTCCACCTTTCCGGCCTGTCTCCGGAATAACAGAACCTGAGATTCTGATAATATCCCCTCGGCGCCGGGATTCCCGGTATTAAGCCGTCCCCTTCTGGCATAACAAGGCTTGCAACTCTTGCATAGCCTTCGTTGGGCCAGCGTGCCAGGTGCATCGGTTTTCCATTGCAAAAAAGCTCAAGTATGTATGAAAACGCATTTCGTTCGCTTCCCCTGTTTGCCATCTTGCCATAGTCGGTTATCCCTGATTCCTTAAGGTCAGCTGTCCAGACCTTGCCTCTTGCTTCTTCGGGAAGCTTTTTCATGATATCAGTGTCATTGAGAATCATGAGGTTTTTGATTTGTGTTCCCCCTATGAGCCTGACCTCTTCCCCCGGATAATTCCTGTATACCACAGGCGACTCTTTTGTGCCGGAATCTTCTTTTTCAAAAGAGATGCTCTCTGTCAGGAAATACTTTCCGCCTCTCAGATAGACCGCTATTCCGCCTTTTGGCATGCCGTTTTTTTTCAGCTTCCTTGCCTCTTCCTGCGCCCTTTTAATTGTGGCAAACGGTTTTTCTTTCGTGCCGTCATTTGTGTCATCGCCTTTACCCTCTTTATCCGAAACTCCACCTGCCACGTATATCTCGTTCTTCGGACTGTTTATTAACTTCATCCATTTTTCCTGCCGGCCTGTTTCTGTCTTTCCGTCAGGTAATCCGTCTATCATTTCAAGCCTGTCCCTCAACTCAAGCCTGTACCCGTCATGTGGATATTCAGAATTCTCCTGTTCCCTTAACAACTTTGCATATATGTCCCTTGCAGTTGAATACCTGCGTTCTGCCCTGCATGTGTCTCCAATTTTAAGCCTGGCAGTGAAGATGTGGTGGTAAAGCGCACCTTCTGTCTTAATAATTTGCCCGTATAGTTTCCTTGCCCTTTTATAATCCTTCTTTTCAAGATATGCCTCTGCCTGCCGGAACAGGCAGTAGATGCGGTAATATGACGTCAGGTTGTCAATTTTCAAAATCTCGTTGCAGGTTCTGTGAAATCTTGCATAATTTTTTTCCAGCCTGTAACTTTCAGCTATATTGAAAAG
Organism: bacterium; assembly: GCA_035341815.1. Taxonomy (GTDB): domain Bacteria; phylum Ratteibacteria; class UBA8468; order B48-G9; family JAFGKM01; genus JALNXB01. Next base: position 18,686 of record DAOQVZ010000005.1, on the reverse strand, counting down.
TGCGAGTTCCTTTCCAAAGGCGGCAAGGTTTTTGAGTTTTGCATATTCTTTACGTGCGCTTTCATAATCTCCTTCTTCTATATAACTGTCTGCTTTGGAAAAAATGTCTTTCTCGGCAACATTCTCCATGCTGCCAAACTGCGATTCTGGTTCTCCGTTTCCAATCACCCCTGTAAATGAGAGCAAAAAAAGCAGAAAAACCAATATTCCTGTAACTTTTTTCATTTTAGGTCCTCTTGTTTATCCCCTTCGCTGGTCCCTCTGCTCTAAATCTCAGTAGGGCATAATTTTGCTAAGGAGGAAAGACACGGGCCGTGCCCACGGGTGCACCGCCAATTAACGCATTTTTAAAACATTATATTTAATACTTTCTGTTTTGTCAATCAAAAAATAACTAAAGTGATAAAATAAGAAAGCAAAAAGTAAGGTAAGTTAAAATAAACATAATAAAATATTGAACAATTAACTTGACAAAAAAAATATATATGTTAAGATGAGTAATAAAGAAATATAATAAAGATAATAGAAGTTATATATTGAAAGAAAATTAACAGGCAAAAATGAATGTTGAAAAACGAGGGGGTGAGAAACAGATGGGTAAGAAAAATGGATTTACATTGATAGAGCTGCTTGTGGTGATAGCTATAATTGCAATTTTGGCAGCAATGCTTCTGCCCGCTCTTGCAAGGGCAAGGGAGAAAGCGAGAAGGGGAGTCTGCATAACAAATCTAAAGCAACTTGGGCTGGCTCTGCAAATCTACGCGGGAGACTGGGGAGGATGGTTCCCGATTCTCGACGAGAGAACAGGGCAGAGTGCTTATTCAAAGACTAACAGGTCACTGGCTTTGCTCACGGGGCAAACCGACCCTACTAGCAACGCTCTGGAATCGCCGGCCTACATCGCCGATGCCAAGCTTTTTATATGCCCGAGCACATTTGACAAACCTTCGACAACCGTGCCAGGGAGGCTTATTGTACGTACTGACGGAGCTTACCAGACCCAGACCGGCACCTGTTCTTATGCGTACGCTTACGGGCTCAATCTACAGACGCACTCTGATACTGCAATTATGGCTGATACCAAGGCAGGTTATGCGTCGGGATACAAATGGTATCATTCCGGCCAGTTTCCCGGCGGCACTCAATTACGCCTTTTCAATTATTTCAACCATTCATGGGACGGCGTGAACGTGTTGTACGTGGGAGGCCATGCAAAGTGGGCGCCTTCGTATAACAGGGAGCCTAATGCTACCACGCAGTACCGAATTCTGTATCAGGAGAATGTTCCAAACTGCACGAATGGTTCTGCTACAACATTGAGAGACCTGTATACAACATACTGATATTTTATCCAAAAACGGGCAAGCGAGGTGAGACAAAATGAAGAAAAGAGGATTCACACTGATAGAACTTCTTGTGGTCATAGCCATCATTGCTATACTGGCAGCAATGCTTCTGCCTGCTTTGAGCAAGGCAAGGGCGCGGGCAAAATCCGCAACCTGCATGAACAATCTCAAACAGATTGGGGTAGGAATGAAGCTGTATGCAGAAAACTGGGAGGGATGGGCAAATATGCGTATAGCCAGCGCAAACAATTCCTTCAGAGCAACATACCCCATGTATGGAAATTACACAGGTTATATTCCCACGAGCGTTATAGTATGCCCTTCGGCTCTGCCCTACGAATGGAAATGGAGCATCCCAACAAGGGAAGTGTCATACGGTTTTCGTTACGGGAGTTTGACTTCCGACGCGCAAGGAGCAGTCTTGGGAGGGTGGATTAACATGGACAGGATTGTGAGGGGTAGCGAGCGTTTCTGGTTTTTTGCTGACAGTCTGACTCATCCTTCTTCCAGTACCAATGCCGAAGTTAAACCCGGCGGAGCTTATTTTCGCCAACAGCGCTGGTATGCAGCCCAGGCCCTTTCAGTTTCTGGGAATGCGCACTTCAGGCATGCGGGAAAGGCGAACCTGCTGTTTTTAGACGGCCACGTGGAATCGGCAACCCCTGCAAGGTTCATTGAAGTAACCAGAGCTCACACACAACCGGTGGGGGCTGCAACAACCACAACATGGAGGATAATAAAAGAAGATTATACTGTTGAAACTCTTACATGGGGAAAGGGATTTTGACAAAGAAAAACATAGAAAAACAGGGACAGGCTGCTTTTGAACAGCGGGCTGTCCCTGTTTTGTTTCTTCCAAATATTTCCCCGGCTGTTTGGGGTCCGTTCATTTTGAAATCGCGGCCTTTTCTTCATTGATATTAAATATCGTAGAATGTGCAATAGTAAGTCAGGTTGAAAATTGGCTTCCCTTCCCCGCCTTCGCAGACCTGTCCATCCGTAGCCCTTTTGGGCTAAATATTCTGAGGGTATACTTTAGAGCAAAAAGGAAAACAACAGGCTATGCCCGTGGGAGCTCCGCGATATTTACTCAGAAGAAAAGCTTACCAGGCCCGCATTTTCCAGCTTGAATATGGAGCCGCCCGTAGGCACCCATGCATACCAGCCGTCCCTTTTGTGCACCCCAATGTTAAATGCCAGTTGTCCTGCTTCCCCGGGATTGATTCCTATCTTTTCAAGGGGTATCTTCATCTCTGATGTCCATGTGAGGTTTTCTTTATCCAGCACAAGGTTTTTATATTCTATGGATTTTTGAATCTTCATAAGGTCCCCGAGAAGCATCCCGAAAATATTCTGAACCAATGCTTCCCCGTTGAAAGTTCCCCAGATAACATATATCGGACCTGTCTGCATGTCTTCCATCCACCAGCCTCTGCTGTGGGGTCCCTCCTGGCTTTCAATGGCAAGCTCAAAAACCGGCAGGCGGTCTTTTGCCCGGGCATCCATGCCCTCTTTACATGGGTCGGCTTCATGCCTGGTTGCGACATATAAATAACGGTTGTCATGCAGCATCCACACGTGGGTCTCAGGCCCGCTTTTGTCTTCCCCTGTATAATATTTTTTTATTACCATCGCCCTGTTCTTGTCCAATTGCAACCACTCATCCTTTTCAAGACGTCCGTCTATTGTAACGGGGGATTTCCTGGAACCTATCTCGTAAAGCAGTTGCGGACTGACTCTTGCAAGTTTTGATTCAACCTTGCGGTTCCAGTATTTCCCTATATCGCTTTCTTTCCTGTCTATGGGCCAGCTCGCCCGCAGACCATCTTTATACACGCCTATATTTTCCATGCTTACAGGGTCGCACCCCGTAATTCCGAAAACAGGTGAGCCTGGACGCAGCCTGAAATCCAGCTTTTCTTTATCCATGAAGAGAAGGTGCTGTCCTGTCCAGTTGTTTTCAAAAACAGTATGTTCTGCCAGCCCGCTGGCGATGGAAAAGAACCGCCCTCCGGTATTGACATTACGCCTTATGATACTGCCCTGTATCTGGCCCCATGTTGCAGGGTCTTTCTCCATCATGCCTGTAAGCATGGGATACCTGTAACTCCATGGCGGCTGTTTATGCCTTACTGAATTCAGGCGTGCTGACATCCCTTCCATCATTATGAAATTGGGACCGCCCTCTATACTGTGTCCGTTGCAGAAAACCCGGGACCTGTCTCCCTGTGATATCCCGTATCCATCGCCGTCAATGAAAAGATTGTTTGTCAACAGGTTGCCGGGCTGGGTACTTGATATGCCCTGCGGAAACCTGTAAAAGATATTCTTATCCAGTACCAGCCCTCCATTCATGGCATCTATGTGTATTGCATTTAAGCCGTGGGATATGTTGGGAGACGCAGAGCTGCTTATATGGTGGAAAAAGTTGTTTCTTATAACGGTTCCCCTGCTCATCAGGTACCAGGGTTCTCCGTATATATACATCGCGCCTATTTCCCGGCCTTCGTGGGGACCGTCATGAATTTCGTTGAACTCTATGATGTGGTCATTGGCGTTAAAATATATCAGCTGGTGAGGACTGTCGTGTATCAAGTTGCGGGATACCCTCTGTCCTACCCCGTCTATGCGGACGCCCTGTCGATACCCGCCGCAAAACCTGTTGAACCTGTATATATGGTTGTTTTCCACCAGGTGCCCCGACGGTATCAACTTTCTCCTGCCGCGGATAAGCCGCGATGTATTTTGCTCAAAATCCAGTGATACCCCGCCTTCTCCTGTATCATGAATATCACATCCGACAACCTTGTGATTCCAGCCGTTTTCTATAATTACTCCCCACTGTCCCGTGTTTCTTATTACACTGCCTGCAACGAGGTTGTTGCTTCCGCCCTTGATTTCCACCCCGTGGGACCACGTGCCTTCAATAGTCAATTCCAGAAGTGCTATATTGGAGGCATTGGCAAGGATGACAACGGGATTTTCAAGCGTGGTGGCGATAACCTCGCTATTTTTTATGTCGCATGGAGGATAAAAGTAGATTTTTCCGGTCTCCCTGTCCAGGTACCATTCTCCGGGTTTTTCTATTTCGCTCAACAGGTTGTACACGTAATACGGGTGTCCTTTAGCCGCCGGGCCTTCTATCCACCTCGGGTGGGCTCCCGGAAGAGTATTCGGAAGAAGGCTTATCGTTTTCTCCTCGGTATCTATCTTATCTATTTTCATGTGTATCAATGCATAGGGCTGGTTGACCCCGATATATCCCTTTATCCACATATCTTTTTCTTCCACCCATCTTTCCGGCCGGTTCCCCGAATACATGAATTTCCCTTTCTGGTACTTGGTTCCCCTGAATTCCCCGTCAACTTGTGTCAGTCCGGCTATATTTGTCCATCCCTTGTCAGGCCAGCGTCCCAGCTCCATGATCTTCCCGTTGCATATAAGTTCCAGCGCCCCCGGTCGGGCCCTTCCAAAACCCCTGTTAAGAAGCGTTCCATACCCAGTGATGCCGGCCTCTTTTAAATCCGCTGTCCATACCCTGCCGCGCGAACTTTCGGGCAATCTTCTCAATATGCCGGGGTCAGCGAGAAGCTCAAAGTTGTCAACCTGCCTGCCGCCGATAATCCTTACATCCTCTCCCGGGTAACTCCTGTATACCACGGGCGAATCCTCTCTTCCCGAGTCCTCCATGCCGAATACCAGGCTCTCGGTCAAAAAATAAATGCCTTCTCTCAATAATACGGATATGCCCCCTGGAGGCAGACCTTTTTTATTAATCCTGCGGACTTCTTCCCGTGCCCGCTGTATAGTGGCAAAAGGGGCATCTATTGTGCCCGTATTGTCATCTCTGCCGCGGGATGATACATATATTGAATGCTTCGGCAGGTTGACCCAATCAATCAATTTCTCGTTTCTGCTCCGCTCTTTTTCACCGTCTGCCAGTCCGTCTATTGATTCCAGCCTGTCCCGTATATCCAGCCTGTAGCCGTCATTGGGAAAAACTGACGATTCTTCCTTTATCAGCAGTTCTTCGTAGATAATTTTTGCCCTGGAATATATATTCTCCGCCCTGTAAGTGTCGCCTGCGGCAAGTCTTGCTTTAAATATATGGTGTTCTGAAGCCCCTTCAACACCTGCTATCTTTTCATACAACTTGCGTGCGCTCCTGTAATCCTTCTGTTCAAGGTATACATCAGCCTCTTTGAACAGACCGTAAATCCGGTAAAAAGGTGTAATGCCCGGGATTGCATATATTTCAGAAAATATCCGGTGCACGTTGGAATAATCTTTCTCCAGCCGGCAGCTTTCCGCCATGTTGAAAAACGCCAGCTCCCTTCCATAATCGGGCAGATGCTTCAGCTTGCCGTATTCAGCTCGTGCGCCTTGGTAATCACCTGCCTTTATGTATCTGTCTGCCCTGTTGAATATTTCGTCCAGTTCCAGTTCCGATATCTTTGATAAAACAGCCGCTTTCTGCCTCTCTGTCACTTCCAGTTCAAGGACGGACCTGAAATCTTCAATGGCGCTCCTGTAGTCGCCCTGCTTTTCCTTTATTTCCGCGGTCTTCAACAATATTTCAGCTTTTTCCATTTCTGTAATTCCCAACTGCAAGGCAGAGTTGAAATCTTCAATGGCGCTCCTATAATCGCCCTGCTTTTCTTTTATTTCTCCCATTTTTAAAAATGCTTCGGCTCTCTCCCTGTCTGTAGATGCAAGTTGGAGTGATTTTTCAAACGATTCCAGAGCTTCTCGATAATCACCCTGCTCCCTTTTCAGTGCTGCATGGTGAAAGGTCTGCTGATATCGGCTCAACCAACCTGCAGCCCTTGTATATGCTGCATTTATTTCTTTTTCGCTTAACACCCTGTTATATATGACCACCTCATCCATATCCAGCAGTACGGACCCTCCGTCCCTGAAACCTATGCGGAAGGGATTCCCGTTCGGAATATATTCTCCCGTATATTCCTGCGAAGCAGCCAAATCTCCATTGACATACAGCTTCATCTCTCTGCCGTTCCATGTTCCTGCTACATGAAGCCAGACATTGTCCGGGAAAAGAGTGTTATTTTTTGCCCTGACAGAGCCCCTTACATTATCCCTGTGCGTTCCTATATCAAATGTCAGGAATGGGGACGGAGTGTAGGCGGTCTGGATACGCCATCCGGAACCCCATCCGGGTGGGGATGAGACGATATATCCATCCCGTTGTCCGGGGGTAATGGAAATGGCGCCTGGCCCGTTCTTTCGGAACCACACCTCCACCGTAAATGATTTATTCTCAATGTGCACAGGGGCTCCTTGGTACCATCCCCTGTTAAGGCTTGCCGCTCTCTTTTCCGGCCACCTGCCTTCTATTACCTTCAGGTCGTTAAAAACCTCGCCTGTCTTCACATCCTTAAAAGGAGTAAAAGTCAGGTCGCCGCCGCTGCCGCTTAAATCATCTACAACGCTTTTGCTGTCCTTCACATTTTCAAAAGTGTAGTAACGAATAACGCTTTTGTCCTGCTTCAGTGCTTCCCTTCTCTTGACCCATTCAGAGTATCCCCGGCTTTCTGCCCTTGCGGTAAATACAAACGCAACCAAAAAAAGAATTAAAAACCCTGACTTTTTCATAATTATTTTCCTCCCGAGTTAATCACCAGGCATTTGAAATATCTTGCAACCTGACGTACAGCCGCCTTCTATTATAGAATACCCCAATAAAGTGAAACAACGCAAGCCGCAGTGACATCACCACTTAACCTTCACCACCTGCAAATTCAGTATTTTGATTCCTGCCAGCTTAAAGCTTATGTGGTAAAATAGAAAGGGGTTGAACTCAAATGAAAAATCAGAGATTTCTTAAAATATTTACCTGTTTTATTCTTCTGATATCCGCGGCTTCCGGCGTTCTATATGCACAGGAAATACTGGAAACTATTCGCCTGGAAGGAAGGCCGATTGCAGAAGATGTTGTTTTGACCCCGCCGCAAAAAAGAAGTTTTTCTGTTAGAAAAAAAATAGAATACAGTTCAGGCAATGATATCATCTTTTTCCATGCCGGCTTCAGATATGTGCGCAGAACAGGATATCCATATACAGGCGTATTGTTTATAGGCAACTCAAGCAAGGATAAAGTTTTAACGGTCAAGAGCCTGTCTCTCTATTCTCCTTCCAGTCCGAAAGTTCATCTGACGCCGTCTTTACCCCTTTTCAAGGGTACGAGAACTTTAAAAACAGGTCCATTCATCGTCAGAACGGAGGCTTTCGAAAAACCGCTTTTGCCGATGGGAGAAAAACTGGAAGAACTGGAAAAGGTCAATACCCGGCTGAAAAACCTGGAGCTTGAGTCCGTGCAGAACCAGAATGATATGAAAATTCTGCAGGAAAACAAGGACTACGGAACACTTTGTGCAAAAGCGAAATCTCTTCGGGAGGAGATAGAATCCTCTTTCGCTGAAACGGCAATTACAATAGACCTATCCCAATTCCCCGCACTTGAAGTTGTCGGCAGTAAGATTGAGATACCAATAGAGGTGGAAATTGAGGATGACAGGTATGTAACAACGGTTCTTTCTGAAACCATGGGAATCAAAAGATATCCGGTGTTGCCTACCCCTGGTGATTGGTATGCCGGTGATCCGCACACCCACACGACCTGGTCGGATGGGACGCTCGCATCTTCTCAGCTGGTCCAAAACGCCGCTTCGCAGGACCTGGACTGGCTTGCCATTACCGACCACAGTCACATGACCGGTTTTACAGGCTGGGCAGGGATACATAAGGACAATATATACGATTATGTCAGTGATATTGAACTCTCTGATGACATTGATAACCTGTATGTAATAGGGGCCATGGAACTGGGCAGCTGCAATATAATTCCTTCCTGGTCCCAGGGGCACTATCTTGTTTATCCGGACAATACTTTGAACTATCTGAATTGCACGATACCTTCCGATGAGACCGGCTGGCCCCGGTATATTGAAGATATCATGGCAGAGGCAGAAAGAATAGGGTCTTTTGGCTATATAGCTCATCCTGATTCTTCCCCTCTGTACGGTTGGCAAGGCGAGTTTTCAGGATATAGCACCTTGAGAGGCATGGAAGTAATAAATGGAGGCAGTTATTTCAATTATGATAATACTGCATGGGCTTACCTGAGATGGTGGGATGAACTGAAAAAGAAAAACAGGATTCTGGGGCATGCCGCCACCGATATACATTATAAAATCGGCGAAGATATACAGGAAGTTGGAGAGCTGGTTACTTACGTAAAAGTTTTATCTCCCACAAAAAGCACAATTCTTGAGGGTTACCGAAAAGGATGCAGTTCATTTGGTCTGGGAGCATGGCTGGATATAGAAGTTGTCTATGGAGATGCTGCAAAAACGATGGGAGAAACCTTGTTCCTGCCTGCTTCCGGCTTGCCGCAGGTCAATATAAAAAGCGCAGGAAGGAACTATATCCCTGTTTATGAGGGATATGGCGCTCTCGTTGAAATCAGGTACCTGGAAATAGACCCGGATGGAGTCTGGAGATTTGCCGAAGGGGATGTATCAGGGAAAAATGAATGGGATTTTGTACATAATAACAGGGAAGTCCAGCCTCCGGTCAGTGCCTATCAGGTTATCGGTGTAGATGCCGGTAATCAGAACATTGCTTTTACCAATCCTGTCTTTATCGAAAGAGCAGGTTACCGGGTAGATATACAATCAGACCCGCCGGGAATAACCATAGATGCTACTGCAGACCTTAACGGCCTGGCTGGAAGAAGAACCCCTTTTTATGGTGTTTACACTGACAGCATTTTGTTAACGGCAACGACAACTAATAGTGGTTATGAATTTAAGGAATGGCGCAAAAATGAGGAATTTTATAGCAGTGCATATACAATCTCAGTATCATTAAACTCTGATGTGACATTGACGGCTGTTTATGAACCGGTTCAATTATATAGTCTCTCTATGGATGTTGTGCCCCCAACGAGCGGCAGTATTCAGGTCTCTCCTTCGCCCGGACCGGGAGGGACATATCCTGCAGGTACAACCGTTACATTGACAGCAGTACCTTCTTCCGGCTACATTTTCTGGCAGTGGAGCGTGACAGGCATGGTATTTACGGATGTCATGCTTCCGCATCCTGACGAGATTTCCTTTTCCATGAACATGGACAGATACGCAGTTGCCACTTTTATTCCGGATTGTGCAGTCGGTATCCCCACTGCCCCGTCAGGTCCTTCCCCCGGGATAGTAAACACCGGTTACACTTATTCCACGGGCGGTTCAACCTGCTCCAACGGACACAGCGTGCAGTACCGTTTTGACTGGGGCGATGGGACTTATTCTGCCTGGTCATCATCAACCAGCGCCTCACATTCCTGGCCGTCTGCCGGTACGTATGGCGTAAAAGCGCAGGCGCGGTGTGAGATAAATACAGAAAGTGTTTCCGCCTGGTCAGGGAGTTATCAGGTAGTAATAAACACGTATCACAGCAAGGCGGAACGGACTTTGCCGGGCGTTTATGTACCCGGCGCGCCGGTTTTTGTTTCCATATCGGTAACTCCTGATGAAGCAGTCCAGGTATACGCAGTGGAAGACACGCCGCCTGAAGGTTGGGCTGTAAGCGATATAAGCGACAGCGGGCAGTGGGACGGAGTGAACAAGAAGGTAAAATGGGGTCCGTTCTTTGAGAGCAATATCCGCACACTGACTTACAAAGCCACACCGCCTGAAGGAGAAGAAGGAATTAAGACATTTGCAGGCACGGCAAGTTTTGACGGAACAGATGTTGCTGTCGGGGGGGATAATTCAATACAATCCTCAAGAGGCGATATTAACAGAGATGGTGAAATTAACATCTCCGATGTGATTCTCTGTTTGCGAATGTCTATAGGATTGCCCATAACAGTAAATGACGTTGAATATACATCTATATATCCAGAGTGGCTGATAGACCGGGTTGATATGGACCGGGAAGATGGAGTGAACATCTCCGATGTAATCCTGTTATTGCGAAAGGCAATAGGCTCAGATGGGTAGAATAAAAGTCCTAAAGATTCTTATTGTGGGATCAGTTCGTTAGACGGATAACGCCTGTTTTTTTATTCAAAAAGTTTGTCATCGGCAGTCATGGTTGTGTCGAATCCGAGCATTTTCCTGAATGTTGTTGCATTTCGGGCGGCTGATCCGCCATGGCAGTTGTTGAAGAAGATGTAGGTTTTCTCCGCAAATTCGTTCATCTTGTTTGCTTCATGTATGAATTCTTCAAGCTCCGCGTTCGTGTACAGGTAGTTGTATCTTTCCGAAACAGGAGCATTGAACCAGTTTGGATTGCGGCCGTGGAACCTCATGTACCCGATACCGGATGTTACCTCGTTTATGAAGGGCATGAGCCGGGGAAGTTTCGGCTCATCCACTGCGCAGTAAGCGAGTCCGTTGTCTTTCATGAATGCAAACGTTTCTCTTTTCGCCCAGGCGTTGTTTCTGAATTCAATTACAACCGGCAAGTCTCCAAGCATCTCTTTCGATTTGAGCAGGTATTGTCTGCTTACGGAAGAAGGCCGGAAAAAGACCGGGAACTGCAGCAGAATTGCTCCAAGTTTGTTGCTTTCCCTGAACGGTTCCACCGCCTCCCTGAAAAGCCGGAAATAGTTTTCAATATCTTCTTGCGACGGCTGTTCCTCCAGCCTATCGTCAAACGGGTCATGGGTCATACCTTTATACGCTTTTACTGCAAACTCAAATTTATCGGGTGTTTTTTTAACCATGGCCTCCATATTCTCCGGTTTGGGTATGGAGTAGTAGGTGGAATTTATCTCCACGGCATCAAATTTCAGTTCGCCGGCGTAGTAATAAAGCATTTCCCTGGGAGGTAACCTGGCCGGATATATAATCCCCTTCCAGTCGGGAAATGAGAAGCCGGAAGTGCCTATCTTAATCATGGTATTATTTTAACATATCTTTCTTCATTATAAACCCTTAACAGGCTGAAGGTTTCCGGATAGGCAATTCGTGATATTGACTTTTCTTGCGGAGAGAATAAAATATTGACTGACGCAGATGCGTCAGAGCGCAGGTCAACTGTCGTGGCAGCCTGTGTCGGGGAATAAATATATTTATATGACCGGGAGGATAAAATGAAAGCTTTCATTATTCTTGGAAGCCGCAATCCAAAAGGGCAGACAGCCAGTGCGGCTGAAGCATTGATTGAAGGTCTGAAAAGCGGTACAGTTCAAGCGGAAAAAGTATTTCTGCCACAAAAGAGCATCGGGAGATGCAGGCAGTGTAATGATGACGGTTGGGGTATCTGCCTTGGTGAAGGACGGTGCATGATTGATGATGACTTCCCTTTTCTGGTTGATAAAATCAGGCAGTCCGATATTGTTGTTTTTGCCACGCCTGTCTATTTCGCAGACCTCAGTGAAAGCATGAAGGCTTTCCTTGACCGTCTCAGGCGCACCACGATGCATGACAAAGGCAAACAGGGCATTGCCCGCAAGGCAGCTCTTGGCATTTGTGTTGCCGGCGGCGGAGGAGGGGGAGCGCCCGCGTGTTCATTCAATTTGCAGAAGATACTGAACACCTGTGGTTTCAACGTGGTGGATATGGTTGAAATCCGCCGGCAGAACCTGGACATGAAACTAAAAATACTCAAATCTACCGGGCAGTGGCTGGCAAAGACCTGAACAAATCCCCGGGGGTTCAAGCTTCCCTGCAGCAGAATCGGAAGCTGCATCTTCCTGTTCTTATAGATGCGGGGGTTATGGTAAAATACGAGGAGGTTAATCATGGCGGGTAGTAATATTGATAAAGCATGGTGTTGGGCGCTCAGCCCGGCTTACATCGGGGAAATAAGCCGCAAGTCTGCAACCCAAAGGGAACTGTTTTCTTCCCCTTCTGAACTGGCAGATTTCTTCCATGTCCGCAACATTGTTTTCTTTCATCCGGGAAATCATGAACCCCAGCTTTTACAGGGGCTGTCACAGTTCAATCAAGTAATCTGCAACATTGGCGACCCTTTATTTCTAAAGGATATGGAGCAGCAGGATAAAAAGGCCGGGGCTTTCAGCAGACTATCTGTCTCCTTCCCCAATGTTGTGGGAGGTATTGTTGACGATTTCAGCACGGCTCTGAAGAAAGGACGGATGACTGCCAAAGCAATGAAGGAAACCTATGAAGCGCTCAAATCTGCCAACGCATCTTTGCGGCTGACAGCGGTTGTTTACACCATGCATTTAGACCTGGATTTCTCATCATATCTCCCCTGTATCGACATTATTAACCTCTGGGTCTGGAAATCAGCTGACCTTGTGAAACTGGACGAATACCTGCAGGCTGCCGAACGTCTTTTCCCGGGAAAACAGATACACCTGGGGCTTTATCTCCACAACTATGGGGAAGCCCGCCACCGCGTGCCAATGCCTCTTCCTCTGGACCTCCTTCAATTCCAGTTGAAGCGAGCCCAAGAATATGTTCGGACCGGGCGGATAGAAGGGTTCCACCTGCTGGGTTCCTACATGAAACAGGAATTGAGTTCAGATGAAGCGCGGTGGGTAGCTGAAAATATCTGATTTTCCTGTCGTACGGGGAAACGGAAATACATAAAAAATTGTTGCAGGGCTTTCTTGAATCTGTGTGATTAGAACCTTGACAAGATTGTTCCTATCAGTCAAAATATACAGAAATTAAATATGGTTCAAAACAGGTACTGTATTAAAAGTCGCTTTCTACTCCATGGTTTTAAAAAATGAAGAACAAAACAGTTTATGATTCCGATATGCTTCCCGTTAAAATATACAGTCCCATAGAGATACAGGGAACGAGCAGTGGAAAAAAGGATAGAAATCTGCGTGTCAAGTTTTGCGTCTCTCTTGAAGATAAACCCGGCTCCCTGCTGGCTCTTTCTTCTCTGGTCGCCGCGAATAATGGCAATATAGTTTTCTTCCACTATGACCGTTCCATGCATTCCAACCGGGTAGTTGTTGAAGTCCAGATGAAAAATCGTTGCTGCCTCGATGCGCTTCTAAAGTCACTTACAGAAAGCGGTTACAACTTCCAGAAAAAGGATGATTATAGAGATGAGGTGTATATCACCACGCCCGAAAGCGTTCTTGAAATAAAGGTCAGGCTGATAAACCGGCCGGGTTCGCTGGCTGCTTTTACCTCGGTTCTGACGGACCACCATGCCAACGTGATATACATGCTTTACGATGAAGATATTGACACGGAATCTGCCGATATAGCACTGGCTACGGAAAACAGTTCCGGGATATACGGATTATTGAGCGATATAAACAGCAAGGGTTATAACTACAGGATTATCTACAGGGGAAATGAACAGGAGAAGATCGAACACATCATTGGTCTTAATCTGATAGAAAAGTTTTTCCTTAATCTCAGGAAGACACTTCCCGGCTGGGACCAGAAAGAATTGAGGACAGCGGTTGAATCATCCAGGGAACTCTGTTCTGACCTTGTGAATTTTTATTCTGAACTGGGCAACAACCTCGAAAAAAGCGAGGTTTTCGAAAAAGTCCTGTCCCTTGCCTCCATATCTGTTCGCATGACGGGACAAAATTTCCATGTTAAAGAACTGCCTATTCTGGAATTTGGAGATAAAACCAGGCTCTTTTCTTTTCGCCTGCCGACGACCGAAAACATATTTGTTTTCCAGTCGGAAGATGAAATAGTTATGTTCGACGGAGGTTTCGGGTTATACTACGAGGGAATCAAAGCTCTCTTGAGGAGCAAATCCATGAATCCTTCCAGGATTAAAAGGATATTTGTATCCCACTGCGATGCAGACCACGTAGGTACTGCCGGATATTTTGCGGAAGAATTCGGTGCAATGGTATTCATGCATCCGGCAAGCAGGGGAGTTGTAGATAACGAAAACAGGGCGTTTGGAACCAATACCAAATTACTGGAATTGAACAAATGTTTTACGAAACTTGTCAACGGATTTACAAAATGCAAGTACCCGGAAAGAATCAATTTTTTCCCGGCTTCCCCGATAGGAAGAGAAGAAGATTTCAACGTAATAGGCTCTTTTCAGGTTGGAAGCATTAAGTTTTTGGTACTGGAAAGCCACGGCGGACATATACCGGGCCAGGTATTTTTTCTTAACAGAGATTACGGACTATTATTTACTGCCGATTACCTGATTAACCTGGAAAGTCTTTCGTCCGAGGAGAAAGATATCCTCAGCGTGAATAGGTATCTGATGACAAGTACCAATACCAACAGCCAGATTTTCAGGGAAGAAAGCGAATCTCTGAAAAACATGGTTTTGTCTTTGGACGACAGACTGCAAAAGAAGAGAAAATCAGCTTTGATTTTCCCTGGACACGGGGATTATTACCGGCCGGATCTGTTAAAAATCAACAAGTGAAAATGCGGAAGACTGACTTGCGAAGTATCATTAGAGCATAGTGCAAAATTGACCTCTTCCCTTATGGATATTTTGCCTTTCCTTCTCAATCTGTCCTTTTTCTGTTGAACGTATGAGCATTTGGGGTTATAATATAGGGGCTGTTCATACGGAGGGGTAGCATAGCTGGCCTAATGCGGCGGATTGCTAATCGAAAGATAATGAAGAAAACTTTAGAGGAAATGCGGAAGATACTCTTGGTGCATAAGGATGAAATTCAGAATAAATATAAGGTTAAAGAAATAGGAATATTCGGTTCTTTTGCGAGGGGAGAACAGAGGAAAACAAGCGATGTGGATATACTTGTTGAATTTAAAAAAACACCGGATGTGTTCCATCTTATTGATTTGGAGGATTACCTTAAAGGGCTTATGCATACGAAAGTTGACCTTGTGAGGAAGAGCGCCATAAGGGAAGAATTGAAGGACACTGTTGAAAAAGAGGTAATCTATATATGACAAGGGATTACAGTCTCTTTGTTAAGGATATTCTTAAAGCAATAGAGAATATTGATGAATTCAGAGACGGTATGTCTTTTGAAGAATTCTGTGGAAATGAAAAAACAAAAAGTGCGGTGGTCTGGCAGATACAGGTGATAGGAGAAGCTGCAAAAAATCTACCTGAAGCAATACGGGAAAAATACAAAGAAGTGCCATGGAAGTATATGGCAAGAATAAGGGACAAGATTGCACATTTTTATTTTGGGATAGATTACGAAATTGTGTGGAATGTCATAATAAAAAATCTTCCGGAAATCAAACCACTAATTGAAAAAATACTGCGTGAGATGAAAGCAGATAGAGAATAATTGAAAACGGAGGGGTAGCATAGCTGGCCTAATGCGGCGGATTGCTAATCCGTTGTACGGTCAAAAGGCCGTACCGTGGGTTCGAATCCCACCCCCTCCGCCTGCGCTCTGGCAAACGAGCTACGGCGGATAAATCCGCTGGCTTGCAGTGTATATTCCGGCAGGAGTTTTTTCAGGGCATATTCAGGAAGGATGAGTTTTTGGGAAGCACGAGGTAGAAATTTTCCGTGTAGTCTATCTGCGCACTGACGCCTTCCATTGAACATTCGAGCAAGTGTCCCCCGCTTTTTCTGTCTGCCGTGATAAAGTGAAAGTGGTACCCTGCGAGGTTTGTTCCCCCGATATATGAAGGACATCTGAATCCCACTATTGTTCCCTTTACATCGCTGAATTCGAACACGGACTGTTTTGCTATGACATCGGCAAGTTTCGGGTAGGGGGGCTTTTGTTTTTCTACGCTTCTTGTCTTTATGTACCTGAAGGTTCCATCTATTTTTATGGCGTGAAATATATTCCCGGAGGGCAGCATGGCGTCTATCTGCTGTTCAAGATGCTTGAAACTGTCAGTTTTCCCGAGTACGGCTTTCCTGTCGGGGCTGAAAAAAGTCACCATGGCAAATGGCGCCAGGACCGAACCGGGTATGATGACAGCTTTTCCGTCATAGCCTATCTTGTAAAACCTTCCGTCGAGAGCGACCATCTCCCCGTCAAGTCCCGATACCGTCCCCATTCCGAAGTTGCCGTGTTTCCTGAGTTCGCTGAAGCTTATTTCTCCCTCGAATACCCCGTCAAACAGGGCGTTTATGGTGGATACCTGGAAAAGGGTATCCTGTTTTCTGTCCGCGGCAAAAGAAAAGGTCGAGATGAGAAGAAAAAATATAAACAACAAAGGTTTGTAGTGTCTCATTTTTCCCTCCATGGCACCGCTGCATTTACAGCAAAAGAAAAACTGGCAGAACATATTATAGCATAAAACATTGACTTTTTTTAAAATCGGTTTAATATAGAAGCAGGAGGAAGAAATATGGGAAAGATATACGAGGACATTACAAAGACTGTGGGCAATACCCCGCTGGTCAGGCTGTCGCGGATATCCGCAGGTCTGGATGCGGTGATACTGGGTAAAATAGAATCTTTTAACCCTCTCGGCTGTGTCAAGGACCGCATAGGCCTCGCTATGGTTGAGGACGCAGAGGTTAAAGGGAAACTAAAAAAGGGAGGCGTTATAATCGAGCCGACAAGCGGCAATACGGGTATAGGGCTTGCTTTCGTGGCTGCCGTAAAAGGGTATAAGCTTATTATTACCATGCCGGAAACAATGTCTGTTGAAAGAAGGAAGCTCATGGAATTTCTCGGGGCAGAGATAATTCTTACTGAGGGGACAAAGGGCATGAAGGGGGCGATAGAGCGTGCGGAACTGCTGGCAAAAACTACCCCGGGCAGTATTCTCCTTCAGCAGTTCAACAATCCGGCAAACCCTGAAGTTCACAGAAGAACCACTGCCGAAGAGATATGGAAAGATACCGAAGGGAAGGTGGATATTCTGGTGGCTGGAGTAGGTACAGGCGGGACTATCACAGGCATTTCTGAAGTCATAAAGAAAAGAAAACCTTCTTTCATTTCAATAGCCGTGGAACCTGAAAACTCACCCGTTTTGTCGGGCGGAGAACCCGGGTCTCACAAGATACAGGGCATAGGGGCGGGATTCGTTCCCGCTGTTTTGAACAGGGATATTATAGATGAAGTCATAATGGTAAAAGAAGAAGACGCAGGGGAAACAGCCCACCTTCTTGCAAAAAAAGAGGGTATCCTTGCGGGGATTTCAAGCGGAGCGGCTTTATGGGCTGCCATGGAAGTCGGAAAGAGAACCGGTAACAGTAATAAAATGATAGTGGTTATACTTCCCGATACGGGAGAAAGGTATCTTTCCACGTGGCTTTTCGGAAATACCTGATGCTGTCAATAATAAGGAGGGGACATGCTTATCTGGGTATTTATAATACTTCTGATGGGTATTTTGCTGAGTTTTGGCGCAGATTTTGTTGCCAGGAATAACCTTGTTTGGTGCATAGGGATTGTCATTACGCTTATTTCGCTGGGAATATGTGTCAGGATGAGCAGCCTGAAAAAGAGGGGGCAGAAGGAAAAGCTTCTTGAGAAGATAAAAGAACTGGAAGAAAAGGTCAAAGAGCTTTCTAAAACGGACGCCTGACAGAAAAACCGCCTTTTTCCAATATTTCTTTTTCTCCGGCGCCATTTGTTTCCACCATTTCCTTACTATTGACAGATTTTTTTTTGCGGGTATAATTTATAGTCTATTGAAAAACCATAGAATTTTCAATTTTTTACCTGGTTCAATAATATAAAAAACTATTTAAAGGAGGGATATATGGGAAAGTTGAAATTGAGACCGCTTGGAGACAGGTTAGTAGTTGAACCTCTTGAAGCAGTAGAGAAAACAAAGGGAGGGATCATTCTCCCCGATACTGCCAAGGAAAAACCTCAGGAAGGCAAAGTGGTAGCAGTAGGGAAAGGAAAGACCGACGAGAACGGAAAGCCGATGGCAATGGAAGTTAAGGTGGGAGACAAGATTTTGTACGGAAAGTATGCAGGAACGGAAATAACGATAGACAATGTGGAGTACATGATTTTAAGGGAAGAAGACGTCCTTGCGGTTGTTGATGAAAAATAAGGGAGGAAAACTATGGGAAAACAGATACTGCTTGGAGAAGAAGCACGTAGAAAGATTCTGGAGGGAATGGAGATTATGGCTGATGCCTTGAGGCCGACTTTGGGGCCCAAGGGAAGATGTGCTGTGCTGGAAAAAAAGTTCGGGTCCCCTTCCGTTATAAATGACGGAGTAACTATAGCCAAGGAAATTGAGCTGGAAGACCCCAATCTTAATCTCGGAGCGCAGCTTCTCAGGGAAGTAGCTTCAAAGACAAACGATGTTGCGGGAGACGGGACTACATCCGCTTCGATTCTTGCCCTTTCAATGGCAAGGGAAGGTTTTAAGAATGTGGCCGCGGGAGCCAACCCGGTGCACCTCAGAAGAGGCATCGAAAAGGCAGTGAAAACCGTTGTGGATAATCTTAAGTCCATGAGCAAGACAATCAAGG
>DAOQVZ010000004.1:40611-42659 GCA_035341815.1 bacterium | reverse complement strand
GGACGGTACAAGAGACGATGAAAGCTGGAAGGATTACTGGGGAACACTGGGCCCGGTATTTCCTGATTTTTATATGGCAGGCGGAGCGAAAGGTTTCAAGACAACCACGAGGATTGAAGGGGAATACGAGATAACAGAATCGGAAACCGGCGCAATCACACGCCGCCAGGTAATAAACGGTACCAAGGTCTACGGCATGCCGGAATTTGTAAGATACCCGGTGAGAGACAGGAAATCATGGGAATTCTACAAGTCCCATGTTACTCCTGAAAAGATAATGTCAAAGGAAGAGGTTGAAGAAAACTGCAAACGTTTTGACAACAGGGATTATCCCCTCTGCATAAATGCGGGAATATGCGGTTACGGACAGATACGCAACCTGTTTGGAACTGAAAACGCAAGCCTTGTTTTTTATGACGACCCCGAACTGGTAGATGAGATAGTCCAAACCTCTTTGGAAAATATCCGCAAATATACCTTCCCTCTAATAGAACGCCTGAACCCTGAAATTGTCCTGCAATGGGAAGACATGAGCTATAAGCAGGGTATGCTTATATCCCCGGTTCAGTTTGACAGGTTTTTCGGCAGCAGTTACAGTGAGATGTGCGATTGTGCGGCCGCAAACGGAGTTGACATGGTGGGCGTGGATTCCGACGGAAATATCATGGAACTGACCGGAGTACTTGCGAAATACGGAGTAAATGGGATTTTCCCCTGCGAGGTAAAGTCCGATAACGATGTTTTTGTCCTGCGCGAAAAGTACCCTGAGTTTATCTTTTGCGGCTGGCTTGAAAAAGAAGTAATCAACGGGGGCAATGAGAATCTTATCAAAAAGGAAATCATGCACAAGGTGCCTGCCCTGCTGGGAAAAGGAGGATATTTCCCCAATACGGACCACTTCATACAACCCCTTGCCACTTTTGAAAATCTTTGCAGGTTCATGACTCTACTGCATGATGTCTGCGGAAATCCTGAAGGAAAATTTCCGAGGATGAAATTAAAGTGACCGTTAAAAAAATGAAAGCTCAAAGCGAATCACAACAGCTTGCCCTTGAGACCATAGCCAGGAAAAACAGGGGAAAAATCCCCACTGACGGCATTCACATCATGGATACCGATATCATAGATGAACTGGCGGGAATGCCTGCCGGCAGTTATATTAAGAATCCCGTTGAAGTCTACCTGAAGTTCAAGATAAACGCGGGAGTCAACCTGATTGACCAGTTCATACCCACCAATCCCCTATCCATGACGAAAAAGGGCTTTGACGAAACCAGAGAACGCGGTGCAACCACGGGGCTTGAAAAGATTATCGTTGACGGCATAAGGATAGATTCTCCCGAATCCGTGGTTGAACACATGGAAAAGGCTGTTTTCCCAAAAATAAGGAAATCCATATCAGATTTCGATGAAAAAAAGGCGGCGGAAGAGATAATTTCAAGAGAAAGAAAAACGCAGGAAATCCTCGGACCTTCAATCCTCAAAACGGGCTATGGATTCGTACATTTTCCTTACCTCCGCTACGGGACGTACGGATACGCAAACTATTTCATGGCTTACACGCTCTATCCTGAAATAATGGAAAAAGATTTTTCTCTGCAGGCAGACCTCAATGAAATACAGAATAAAGCTGCCGCGCGGGCAATAATAGAAGGAGAACTGCCTCTTCTTTACCGACTGGACCACGACATGGCAGATTCAAGAAGCACCCTCGTAGATATAAAGAGCCTCGAAAAAATATGGTTCCCCTATTTTGAAAGAGCTATTCTCCCCGTTGCAAAAATTCCGGGAATGAACCTCATATGGCACTGTGACGGAAACCTCATGTCAATGATACCGGGGCTTATAGAATGCGGAGTCAAAGGTTTCCAGGGCTTCCAGTACGAAGCCGGCATGGATTATCCGCGAATATGCAAGATGAAAGCAAAAGATAGAGATACAATGATTATTATCGGGGGAGTTTCAGTAACAAAAACGCTTCCTTTCGGTACGCCTGAAGATGTAAAAAAAGAGCTTAAGTGGCTCGTTGACAACGGTCCGGAAACGGG
>DAOQVZ010000004.1:0-40511 GCA_035341815.1 bacterium | reverse complement strand
CCTGCGGCTACAGGGCTATAGAAAAACGGCAGCCGTTACAATAAGAAAATATAAGGAGGAAAGACATGGCTGATAAGAAAATGATAAAAGTGGGAGTGGTAGGAGTAGGCAGAGGTTCGGGGTTTGCACGCGGTGCAGTTGAACCTCTCGGCATGAAACTTGTAGCGCTTTGCGACACGTGGGAAGAAAGGTTAAACGCACTGGGTAAAGAGCTCAATGTTGCCACTTACACTGATTACGACAAATTCCTGGAACATGAGATGGATGCCGTAGTCCTTGCTAATTATTTTTACCAGCACGCACCGTTTGCCATTAAGGCATTAAAGGCTGGAATGCACGTTATGAGCGAGACATCGGCATGCTTTACGCTTGCGGAAGGCGTGGCTCTCATAGAAGCTGTGGAGAAAAGCGGGAAAATATACTTCTTTGCGGAAAACTATCCTTACATGGCTTTTAACCACGAAATGCGCCGGCTTTACCAGAAAGGAGAGATGGGGAAATTCCTTTACGGAGAAGGCGAGTATGTCCATCCCATGGTTGCTTCCTCGGCAAATTCCATTTCCCCGGGCATGAACCACTGGAGAAACTGGCATCCAGCAACATATTACTGCACCCACTCACTCGGGCCCGTCATGTTCATCACCGACACCATGCCCATGAAGGTAAATGGATTCATCATACCGTATGATTTCGAAGATAAAAACAGGCTGAAGACAGTCAGGGTAAACGATATAGGGTCATCTATCCTTGTGAGAATGGATAACGGAGCAATAGTGAAAGCCCTTCACGGAGGGTTGAGAGGCCACGGAAACTGGGTAAGGATACACTGCAACAGGGGGCTGATGGAAAACATGCGCGTGGGAGACTATAACATGCTCAGGGTCAGGAAAGAGCCCTTTGACAAGAAACCTGATGAGCCCGTGGAGAAGATATACAGGCCTGAATTCCCTACCTATGCAAGAGATGCGGGAAGGCACGGACACGGAGGCGGAGATTTCTTCACCAACTATTTCTTTGCACAGGCAATAAAGACAGGCAAACAACCCTACATGGATGTTTACAGGGGAGTTGCAATGTCCATAACCGGCATACTTGCATACCGTTCAGCCCTTAACGATTCAAATACCTTCGAGGTGCCTGACCTCAGGAAAAAAAGCGAAAGGGCAAAATATGCAAAAGATGACTGGAATCCGGACCCTGCAAAACGTAAAAAGAGTTATCCCTTGCCCAGCGTACTGGGAGAAATAAAGCCCTCGAAGGAAGCAATCTCCTATGCGAGAAAAATATGGGCAAAGTCGGGTTTCAGGGAAAAAGAGCAGATGAAATACGGAAAGGAATAACAAAACCGCGAAAGCTACAGGAGCTTGTTATTCTGGAATACTTCTATTCAGAATCCGGTATTTACAGGCGAGACCCTGAATAAAGTTCAGGGTGACAGGTTGAGGATTACAGATAGGGTAAACCCGTGCGGAATAAGGGAGGGAAAATGGGAAAAACAGGATTGGCTTTATGGTGCAGTCTGATTGGACTTGCATTCATTATGTTTTCGAATGCTGCTTCAGGCATGGTCTTTAACGGCAAAACGACGAAGGTCGAGCCTCCGCTCGAGGTCTCGGAGAAACTCGGAGGGGCTTCCGGCGTAACTTTTTCGGTTTGGTTCAAAAGAAACCCTGCGGGATTAAACAGGAGAAACGAGATTATGAACCTGACCATTGCAACCAACAACGCAAAAGCCGTCATAGGGTTCTTCCCTGACAACACCATGAGGCTCGGAGGGCGTACCCAGCCAAAGGAGCCCTTCCGCTCGGCTTCGACAGCAAGCACGTGGACCGACGATAAATGGCATCACGCCGCAGGTATAATAGACCTTGAGAAGAAAGAAACGTTTATATACGTTGACGGGGTAGTGCAGGAACTGAAAATCAAGCCCGCGGAATGGAACGCCGCAACATTCCCTAAACAGACGGGAGTCAGAAATACCCTCGGCGTGGGTGGAGACCTGAGAAACTACTTCCACGGGGAACTGAAGAACGCAAGGGTTTACAACAGGGCCCTGACGGAATCCGAGATTAACATCCTTTTCGTGATTGGCGAAAATACGACACAAAACGAGATTCCTTCACTGATATATCACTGGAAGGGAGATGAAGTAATCCCGCCAGAAAAAACTGCTCCGGCCGCAAAAACTCAAGCAACGCCTGCCGCCATGCCGGAAAGCAGGCTGGAATCGCCTGTCATGGACGAAGTAAAAACGGTCCGGTTTTCGGGTTCTCCGGCCGAGATAGGCAGACTCTGGGGAGAGATAGTTAAAGAAGAAACAAAAAAATCCGTTGAGGCTTATATCAAAGAGGCTGAGAAAAGAAATATATCAGCAGAAAGGCTCGTGAAGTTTGCCGCCCCCGCTGTAGATATCGTGAAAGAGATAGCGCCGCACTGGCTTGATGAAATGAAAGCCATGGCGGAAACAGCGGGCGTAGACCCCGATATATATATTTCTTACCGCTTTAACGCCGGGCTCACAGGCAGCCCTCCCCGAGGCATAGGATGGAAGATAGACGAGGTTGAACACGAATGCACGTCTTACGCCGCAGCCGGAAGGACCACGGAAAACAACGGGATTTTTTACCACAAGACGAGAGACAATGTTCCGAGCGTCCAGAGGGGATATATAATGGACCAGGATACCCCGGGGGTATACAAGTACCTTCTCGCAGGCACCATGGCGGTAAACGAAAAGGGACTGGCCCTTTCGGGGGATTACGGAGGACCCCGCCCTGCTGAACCAAAGTACCGCCCGAGAATACCAATAACAAGATACCTCATGGAAAAAGCGGCGGACTGCGAGGAAGCCCTTGTAATACTCAAAGAATTCGTGGCGAAGGGATGGTACACGGGGGGCACCATTGGACAAAGGTGGACAATAGTTGACCGATACGGCCGCATACTCGACGTGACAAACAGTTCCGACAGGGATTCTCTAAAGTTCAATTACATAGAGGGCAAACCGCATATTACAAGAAAATCGGCACAGCGTCTTCTTGAAACAAAACAGCCGATTTCTTTCCTGGCTTTCCACGATGTTTCGAGGGATACGCTTGTGAGAACAAGTATTTCGGGAATGTCTGCCGACATACATCCGGAATATCCCGAATATTTAACTATCATATGGGTTTCTTTCCCTGCCCGTTCCGTTCCATTTCCCCTCTTTACCGGGGGAAGACAAACGCCCCTTGCCCTGTTTGACGGAACCATAAACGAGGTGGGAAAAAAGACAAACCTTTCTTTTGACAATATACGGAAGCTTGAAAAAACACTTTACGAGGAAGGACGCCTTTTCAGGGAAAAACTTTTCGGGCTCATAAAAGAAGGCAAATCGGAAAAGATGCCCGACATGATAGACGAATGGGTAAAGAATTATACTGAAGAACACCTCAAAGCTCTGGGAGCAATGAAATAACCGGGAGAACTAAAATGAAAAAACTTTTTGAAGTTAAGGATATTGACAGTAAAATCTACAAAGAAAGAATAAAAGAAATGCTGCCGGATAGAATAATCGACATCCACACCCATATCTGGTTGAAGAAATTCAAGAAGAAACAGAAACAGAGAGTTGTCAGCTGGCCATCGCGCGTGGCAGACGAAAACCCCGTTGAAGATCTCATTGAAACTTACAGGCTGATGCTGCCCGGCAAGAAAGTAACCCCCCTGATATTCAACAGCCCTTCAAAAGACTTTGACACGGACAAACTGAACGACTATGTTGCGAAATCGGCAAAAAAATATAAGCTTCCGTCCCTGATGCTCTGCCGCCCGGAATGGAGCGCTGAGGAATTTGACACAAAACTCAGAGAGGGCAATTTCCTGGGAGCTAAACCATATCTTACATTTGCGCCGTCTTACATCCCGGCAAAAGAAATACGCATATTTGATTTCATGCCTCACCACCAGTTAAGCGTGCTTAACAGGCAGGGCAAGATACTCATACTGCACATTCCAAGGGATGCGAGGTTAAAAGACCCGGTAAACCTTGAACAGATGCTGGAGATAGAAAAAACTTATCCGAACCTGAAACTCGTAATAGCCCACGTGGGAAGGGCTTACTGCCCTAACGATGTCGGAGACGCATTCAAGGTTCTGGGAAAAACGGAAAAGATGAATTTTGACATATGCGCAAACACCAACGCTACGGTCTTCAGGCAGTTGATAGAAACAGTCGGGCCCGAAAGGATAATATTCGGAAGCGACCTGCCCATCCTGCGCATGAGAATGCGCCGCATCTGTGAAAACGGCATTTATGTAAACCTTGTTCCGAAGGGTCTCTACGGGGACGTTTCAGGGGACAAGAACATGAGGGAAATAAGCGGCAACGAGGCAAAAAAGCTTACCTTTTTCCTTTACGAGGAAATCCTCGCTTTTCTCGATGCAGCGGCCGCCTCCGGATTAAAAAAGGATGACATTGAGAAAATATTTTACTCCAACGCAGCTGAAATGATAAAAAAGGCCGGCCAGCCTCCCACCCTGCAGCTCCATATGATATTCCCAAAATCCAATTTCAAGAAGGCCGTTGTTCCGCCCCTTCCCACAGGATACTCTATACGCACATACAGGAATGGAGACGAAGAAGAATATGCAAGAGTCATGCAGAGCGCCGGTTTCGAAAAGTGGAACTATGCAGGAGGCACCTTGAGAACAGCCCTTCCGGAAGGCGTCTTTTTTATCGTGTACAACAGGACAAAGAAGATAGTTGCCACAGCATGCGCACAGAATTATCCTACCAACATACATCCACAGGGAGGAGTTCTCGGATGGGTTGCGGTAGACCCGCGCCACAGGGGAAAGAAGCTTGGCTACATAGTTTCCATGAAATCTGTGGAAAGGCTCATCAAGGCCGGGTACAGCCATATATACCTGTCTACGGACGACTGGAGGCTCGCGGCGATTAAAACCTACCTGAAAATGGGCTTTAAACCCATGTATTATAAGCCCGATATGAAAAAAAGGTGGGAAGCCGTCATGAAACAGCTTAACCCCGAAAAATGAAGGCGCTCTCACGCAAATAATGTTTTTATTTCTTTATTTGTCACCCTGAACTTGTTTAACCTGGAAGGGATTCAGGAATGATGGAGAATATGTGTGAGATTTGCCCCCCTCACCTCAATCCTCTCCCCCATGAAGAGAGAAATTGAGAGGATAAATACTTTCTGACGCTAATAGGTTACAACGTTTCAGGATGAAATAGGTCTGAAGCAGGATTGTAAACTGCACATCCCTGCAATAAATCAGCGAAATCAATTTGGCATCATTTCACTTTTGCCGCCTTGCCAAGCATGTCCAGGGTCTTCTCCACAAGCTGCTGGCCGCCTTCGGGTCCCACGTTGTTATCGTAAACCGATGCGCTGTAGCCCAGACCCTTTACACCCCTTTCCGTTGGGAGATAACCGCTTGAACCTCCACTGAGCTGGACAATAAATGTCTGCATGAATGGACTGCGGGCTTTCATTTGGATTCCGTAATCGATGTAGAGCTCAAAGGGATTTGTGGCAAATGCTATATCCCCAAGGCGCACAACGTGAACTTCAGCAGGGTATTCCGGCTTCGTTTTCTGAAACT
Source organism: bacterium (assembly GCA_035341815.1). Lineage (GTDB taxonomy): Bacteria > Ratteibacteria > UBA8468 > B48-G9 > JAFGKM01 > JALNXB01. The sequence goes on along the minus strand of DAOQVZ010000004.1, from coordinate 34,901 downwards.
CGTACCTCTCCATTGCCGTACGACATCTTCTCATGTAGATAAACCTGACGTATTCATCTTTATGGTTAGCCGGTTTTTTCTTCATCAGCCCGTCGTATTCTTTTTTTACTATTCTCAATTCCGCAGGGGTGATTTTTCTGCGCTGCAGCTTGAGATTTTTTGAAATATGACTGAAAGGCAGGTTATCTTTTATATCCTTTTTCACATGGGGCAATACATTTTCAACTGCGCAGGTTATCCTTCCGGCTATCTCATCCCTCATGGATATACCCTTCAGCTTCAGCATTCTCTCGTTTGCCTTCTTGTAGTACATCAGGTGCGGGGAAAGGTCACCTGCAGCAGAACACTGCGGCAGTACATGGAGATTCCTGCCAAATTTATCCCTTAGCATACACCTTGTTTCATGCCAGAAATCCGCCGATATTTCCCTCAGTCCTTCTGTTTCCTGAGATGTGCAGGCAATATTTACCACGGTCCCCGTGAGTTTTTTTTCCCCATCAAACGTAAAGAGAAGGTCGACTCCATGGTCTTCATATCCTTCAATGTGGCTGAAAAGGGGAATATCAGTCCTGCCGTACATGGCGCTTGTTCCCTGCACCACAGAACCCGATGAGCCCTTTATCCCAGATGGATTCTTAAAGTATGCGGCTCTCCTGTTATGTCCCACTACTGCCTGTCCGTATCCCCACGACACGCCGCCCGGTTTCCTGTTTTTCCAGGCTTCCTTCACTGCTTCCGTAACCCTGCCCGCAAAGAAAAAGGAATATTCATCCGGGGACATAGCCCCTTCAGGTACGGGAGGATAAACCCATGACGCCAGTCCGGGCGCGTCATGGGTATGTGTAGCATTGAATATCACATTTTCGGGATTAATCTCGGGTATCTGTTTTTTTATCTCTTTCCTGCAAATCTTTATGGCTTCCTGATATACCACGCATATGTCGCATGAAACAAAAACGGCATACTCCTTGCCGCTTCCTATTACAAGAGCCGTGGCGGTTATGGGGTCCCTCACCTTGTCGGTAAGCCTCTCGGCAAAATGACCGAAGAGATTTACGCACTTATCAGGTGTTATGCTCCTGTGTCCCCATCCGATAAAAAGTTTTCCCATTTTCGAACCTCCCAAGTATCCATCTCTTACCTGCGGTTAAGTTTTTTGTCAAATTCTGCAGTCTTGCCCGTAAGAATATCTTCAAGCTTCGGGGAAAGAGGAGAAGGAAGCAGGTCAAAAACAGACATTGTCTCGTAACCTCCCCTCTTGAGTTCGTCCTTGCACGGCAGGTATATGTGGGCGCCGTTGGTATATCCGAGCACCATTTTATACTCCGTAGAGATTTGTTTTTCAATTTTTTCTCCCAGACCGCAAAGTACCTCTGCTGCCACCGCGACAACCGAAAACTGTTTATTGAAGCTTATCATCTGTATGGTCATCGGAAAAGACATGGGAAGCTCTTTCATGGCAAGCATCTTTCTTATGCAATTCCTTACTATTTCATATTTTGCCTCCTTGAGCTGTTTCTCAAGGTCCTTTTTAGTCACGTTGGGGTCGGAAACAGGAAGGTCGACTACGGCTATCTCAGAACTGAAATTGAGATTTTCGATAAGTGTCATTTTTTTTGTGAGAACATCCATTACCTCCGTGAAAAGACATTCGCCTATCACAGGAAGCTCATTATGCATCATGGCTCTCCAATTGATGCCGTCTGCCACCTGTCTTGGGCGCGCATCCGCTCCCACACCCTGCCAGAATACAGCCAGGGCTCCGGGAAACGCCTTTTCCACGAAAGGCCTGAATGCGCCCGGATAATCAGCTGTAAGCAGGTGCTTTGCCCCGGTTGCCACTGCATGGCATGAAAGCCTGGCAATGACTGCGGCTGTCTTGTTATTGCTGTCGGAAATTTTGAAAACCTTCAATACGCTGTCGGTTTTACCTTTGGGATTCGGCCTGTTTTCAACATTGCCCTTATACAGAAGCCTCCTGTTCATGGGAATGGTTGAAACGCCTTCTCCGTAGTAAAGCTTCCCTTCCTGCATATTCTTAAGGGCCCTTCTCGCCGAAGCGTAAATCCGTGTCTCGAGAAGCTTTTTATTCTTTTTTATGACCGGAAGCATGTTAGTGCAATCCTGGTAATCGGAAACATTTGTTCTCATGCCCCCGTGGGTATGGGAGCAGTTAATCATAACGTCAGAAAATTTTATGCCGAGGATATCAGATATCCTTTTTCTCATTTTTGCCGAATGTTCCCTTCCTATTCCAACAAGGTCCACCGCACCTATGAAAATCTTCTTTCCTTTCTCCTCAAGAATCAGGGAAGTGAAGGTCAAAGGGTCATTGACCCCGTCGCTCAAATCGTTTCTTCCTCCGTATCCGGCCATGTAAGTCGCCCATTCAGGAGTTATACTCACCCTGTCAATCCCGAATCTCATAATTTCTCCTTTACCTTTGTAAATATCCGGCCGTCAGTCAATTTTCAAGGCATGAAACGTAAGCCATACTCAAAAAATTATTCTTCGGGCCTTCTTTTTCAAAGATTCATGTTTTTCCCTGCATTGAAAAAATTAGTCTTTTATTGATGTTATCAGCTTTTCAACATTTTGTCCAGACATATTATCGCCTTTTGACTTTTCTGCGCAGGCTCTTCATTTTCCCTTTTTCCATTTTCCCGACGAAGTAAAGATAATCGTAAGAGCTCTCTGAAGGAACAATTGCTTCGCCCTGCCAGAGAAGATGCGGTCCTCTCGATTCCTTTCTCCTGCGGCAGCCTTCCACAACTGAAATTGCAGTAAGAACGGCATTGTATACTTCGAAATACAAGCGCAGGTTTGATGAAGGCCTCAGGTTGTCCAAAAATTCCACGAGTTCCTTTTTCAATGCCGAAAGGCCTCCTTCTTCTCTTTGAATAGAAGCATGGATAGTCATTTTCTTTTTGACTTCCTTCAAAATATCCTTAAGCCCGGTTTCAGGGAAATCCCCCGCATATTTCTTTGAAAAATCCATTTTCATACCTGCCCGACCTGCCTCTTTTTTCCCGCTTTTTATCCTTCTGACTATTTCCAGAGCCGCCCTTTTCCCGAATACCTGGGTATCAAGCAAAGCATTTCCGCCGGGACGGTTGGCGCCGTGCTGTCCACCTGCAGCCTCTCCGCATGCGAAAAGCCCTGTTACGCTGCTTTCACTGTTGCCGTCTATTTTTATGCCTCCCTGGAAATGCTGCGCCGCACTGAATATTTCAACTTTTTCCATTGATACATCAATGCCTCTTTTTAGAAAATGTCCGTATATCCCGGGATTTATAAACTTCAGCCTGTCGCATGGGCGTTCCGATTTAAGTTCGAAACCTTTTTCCCTGTACCACTTTCTAATATCCTGCGGTATATTTACCCCTTTCCATCCAGAAGGGTTTTCCGTGTAATCAAGAAACATGCTTCCTCTCCTGTAAGCAATTATGTCCAGTATCCTGCTTTCCTCCTCGTTGGAAACTGGCCAGCTTGCTCCTTTCCTGAAGGTGATATTGAAAACATCAGACGGGTTTTCATATATGCCCCTGAGAACTTCCCTGCCTTCTCTGTCGACAATCCGCGGGAGAGCCCTCATAAGAGTTCCCGAACATGCGACCTTCAGCTTCCTGCTGCATAAACCGAACTGTATAAATTCCATGTTCACCAGTTCCGCCCCGCAACGCAATGCAGCTCCGTATCCGTCTCCCGTCATACCGGAAGGATAACAATTGTCTTCAAATATGCTTCCCGCTCCGCCCGTGGCAAGAACAACAAAACCCGTATTGAAAAAATGCAGGATTTTGCTGCCATCCACGCAGACAGCCCCCTTAACTTTTCCTTCCCTGCCTTTCATTATATCGGCAATCATGCAGGTTTCAAAAAGAGTAAACCTGTATTTTTCAAGCCTTTTGAGAAGATGTTTTTCCATGTCCCAGGCGGTATAAGGCCCTGTGTAACATGCCCTCGGATATACTGAACCGTCCGTGAGAAACTGAACCAGGCGGCCTTTTTCATCCTTCGCAAAAGGGACCCCTGTGCCTTCAAGATATGAAACGGCATCCTCGGACTCTTTTGCCAGTATTTCGGCCAGGGGTAAATCGCTTACAAACCTTCCTATTTTGAATATGTCCCGTGAATGGAACCTCCAGTTATCCTTTGAGGCAGGCAGGGTATACGGCATAGTCGCATGGAAAGCCATGCGGTCTGATACCGCATTTGCCGTTGTTCCGCATTTTCCAATCCTGCCTTTTACAACAAGAGCAACACGTATTCCAGGCAAGCTTTCAAGAAGGGTAACAGCCGTCTTGAGTCCTGCCGCCCCTGCCCCAACAACCAGTACATCGCAGTTATGAACTTTTGTTTTCATGGCATTATCACGGATTTAAGAACATCCTTGTCATTGACGCTTTCTATCGCCGCCCTTGCATCTTCAAGGGAATATCTCCTGCTAATCAGTTTTCCAAGAGAAGTTTTGTATTTCTCCGCAACATTGAAGGCCTTTAAAAGATGAGAAGTATCGCTGACCCATATTCCCTTTACGGTTGCATTTTTCCTTACAAGATTTTCGTAGATATCAATCCCGACAGCTCCTACGGGAACCGCAACTCCGGCAATAATGTACTTTCCGCCTCTGTTAATAAAACATTGCCCGGTTTCAATGGCACCGGAAGTGCCTGCCATTTCAAAAACGACATCGGCGCCCTTTCCGCCGGTTATTTCGTTAATGAATTCTGCCTGTTCTTCCAATTTCATAGTATCCCTGTACATAAGATGTTTCACCCCGAAATTTTTTGAAAGCTCCATGCGCCGGCGGCTTTTTGAACTCCCAGACATGATAATTTCCCCCGCGCCTTTTTCCCTGCAGAAAAGGGAAGTGAAAATCCCCAGGGGTCCCGGCCCCTGTATCAAGACTGTTTCCCCGCCCTTCAGGTCAGCTTCTTCGACCGCATGATATGAAGTGGCCCCCGAACATCCAACGGGAACAAGTGTTTCAGGAGGTATGCGGGAATCTGCTTTAACTGTATTGGTTTGGCGGGAAAGTTTTATAAACTGTGAATAACAGCCGTTGGGAAATGGCCTGTCACTTACGCTCATGGTTATTCCGTAAACCCTGCGGTTAGCACATAAATAAGGCTTCTTTTCAACCGCGCAATAAAAACATCTTCCGCAGACAAGACCCCTGTCCCAGATAATCCTGTCTCCATGTTTCAGCCTTTCGCCCTTTATATCATTGATAACGCCCTTGAAATCCGAAACAATCCCAACTCCTTCATGCCCTGGAATCATGGGCAGTCTTATCCTCGGGTCCCTGCCCGAAAAGATGTGGAAATCGGAACCGCATATTCCTGCGGACTCAATCTTTACAAGGATTTCTCCTTCGCAAAGAGGTTCCAGTTCAAACTCGGTTAAAACTGGCCCTTCATTGAATTGCTCGATTACGGCAGCTTTAAATTTCATTCTTCACCCTGTCAGAAAATTCCGTCTACAGGCGCCCCGCAGACGCCGCACTTTTTGTTTTTGATTTTATTTTCAGTAACCTGGAACCCGTACCTTCTGACAATTACCGAGGTGCAGGAATTACAGAAAGTGTTTTCCCCTTCATCTCCCAAAAGATTGCCCGTATAAACATACTTTATGCCTTTTGCAAGTCCGATTTTTCTTGCCTCGTTTATTTTTTCAACAGGAGTTGGATAATGGTTATTCATTTTATAAACGGGAAAAAACCTGCTTATATGCCAGGGAATTGAAATGTCAATATCTCTTATTATTTCTGCAAGTTCATTTATCTGGTCAGTCGAATCGTTATATCCCGGTATTAAAAGTGTCGTTACTTCAACCCATATCCCGAGTTCTTTCATCAATTTTATATTGTCCAAAACAGGTTTTCTTTTCGCCCCGCAAAGTTTTCGGTAGAAATTTTCATCGCCCTTAAGGTCCACGTTGGCCGCATCGAGATGAGGAGAAATTAGCTTAAGGGCTTCGACGCTCATATATCCGTTTGTGACAAAATTATTCATGAGCCCTTTTTCTTTTGCAAGTTTTGCAGTTTCAAAAGCAAATTCAAAAAACATGGTGGGCTCGGTATATGTGTATGATATGGATTTGCATCCGGAAACGGAAGCGGAAGTTACAACCTGTTCCGGGGTATACGGACTTCCGCCCGGAATGGCGTCTTTTTTTACAGACTGGGATATCGGGTAATTCTGGCAAAAAACGCATGAAAAATTACATCCGGCGCCGGCAATAGAATAAGAGAGGGAACCCGGCAAAAAATGGAAGAAAGGTTTCTTTTCTATAGGGTCGACGCTCTCGGCGACAAGCTTACCGTAAATAAGGGAAAAAATCTTTCCTCCCCTGTTGACTCTCACCCCGCATATCCCTATCTCGCCTTCCTTCAATACACAGAAATGATTGCACAGATAACACCTGGCTTTGCCGCCTTCGGCAGATTCCTGAAACATGGATTCTTTCATTGGAGTCTGAAAGTGAATACCACGGGGGAATTGTTTCTTAAAACTTCAACGGTAACAACATCAACCCGGTCCCTGGTAATCTGGTTATAAACCGTAAATCCTCTCGCCATGCTGTCAATAAGCACGCCGTTGACTCTTTTGAGTACGTCTCCGCTTCTGAAACCGTACTGGTAAATGAGACTCTCCGGAGGGATATTGCCTACCCTGAAACCTTCTATCTTGCCATCCTGGACATTGGGAGACACCTGTAAATTTTTCATCATTTCCGTATCTTTCATTACCTCTTTCATTGTACTTTCAAGATTTATATGCACAGGCTCGCGAAAGGCTGGAATTGCCGGAACGTTTACATCCGCAGGCATTTTCAATTGAGGAGTGTCAACCTTTGCGTTCAATCCAGGGGCAACTTCCACGAAACCCCCGGCTTCCGGCTTCTCAAGTTCAATTAAAATCTTCCTCCCGTCATACATGAAAGCAACGTTTTTTTCACCAATGGCAACCAGTTCGGCGTCCTCAACAAATTCGCCCTCCTTCAATATGAATTCTTCATTTCTTTTTTTAAAATTTATGACAATGTAAGAATCCCCGTTTTCAAAATACACTATTCCCTTCAATTCAAGCAATGTATTCAAATCAGGCGGAGGCGGAGGTTTGAGGATAGTTGTTACGGCTATGTTTTGCTGAGGCGGAGGTGGAGGCGTTTCAGAAAATATATTCCGCTTCATGATGACAGAATAATTTCCGGTTGCATAAATTGCAGCAGGCAGAAGAAGGAATAAGACCTCCATTATATATAACGTTCTCATAATTTTACATTTTAACATCAGGCAGGGTTGAAGGTCAAGCTGAATATTTTTTATGGAGGAATTTCAGCTAAATACAAATTGGCTTTACATAAAAATCGTAGTGTGGTATAATCCTGTTATGATGAAAAAGATTATTTACCTGTTTTTTGTCATTCCCGGAATACTTTTTTCTGTACCGCTTTTTTCCAATACACTGACGGTCCAAATGCCTGAAACCCCCTTTATACCTGAAGAAGTGAAAGTCCAGGTGGATAAGACCTTCTCAGTATATGCCGTTGAAAGAGCCGAAGCAGCTTTCAAACTCGGATTGATGGGTGAAAAAGCCAGAAAAGCAGTGCCTTTCCTTATGCGGCTTTTAGACGATAACCTTCCCGTCTGGTGCAGGTATAACGGATACGGATTGTGGACATCGCCCGGCAAGGAAGCATCCAATGCTATCGCTCTCATAGGACAGCCTGCTTCGGATTACCTTTCCCTGCTTGTAAACAAATCCCACCCTTATGTCTTCTTGAACGATTACATGGAAAGAAACCTGCGGTTCGCCCTGAAAAAAATTACGGGCGGAGACTACGGAAACGATTTCAACAGGTGGTCCGAACTCTTAAAAAAAAACAGGCCTGATGATAAACAGACCGAACCTCAATGAAAAAAATCCATTTTTTTCTTTGTGTTATTTTCAGCTTGCTGACACTTGCCATATGTGCGCAAACATGGGCTGCAGTGATAAAAGTCGATTCCGTAAGAGTTCCTTCAGAACAGGCGTTCGTGGACATACCCATTGAAACAACCGTTGAGAAGGATTTCTCAGGGTACCAGCTGACGCTTAATTACAACAGTAGCATATTAAGAGCCACCGGGGTAAGCAAAGGAAATGTCGCGTCAGCTTTTTCGCTTATAAGCAACATAAACAGACCGGGCACAATAAAAGCCGGAGGATTTGACCCCGGACTCAACGGAGTCTCGGGCAGCGGGACACTTCTAAACATAACATTCGAAATATTGAAAAGCGGAACCTCCCACCTGTCACTGTCAGGAGTAATGCTGAGCGACAAGGAAGGCAAGAATTTGCAGGTGAGCGTAGTTAACGGGAAAATAGATGTGGAAGGGAAACCTTCAGATAATCCTGCAGAGGAAACGCAGCCTGCAGAGATAATTCCAGAAAAGCAAAATACAGTATCTCCGGCTGGCACTATATCATCTTCAATTGAAAAACCCATTGAGAGTGTCCCGCAGGACAGGGCAGAAAGAGCCAAAATTCTCAGGGAGAGAATAAGCGAAAGAGCAACGGCGAAGATGGTAAGAGAAACGCCTGCTGTTCAACCGGGCATGGCTCAGACATCTGAATCTCCTGCATCAGGCAACCTTATCCTCTTTATCCAATCGGAATACGGCAATCCTTTTCCCCTGAGAGGTTATTCAACTCATAGAAAAGGTTCAACCGTTACATGCGAAATTGAAAAAGAAATTTTTGTCAGCGAGATGGAAAAAGCTGTATGCAAAGGCTTCAGGGGCAAAGGTTCTGTTACGGCAGGCAACACTAATAAGGTTTCCTTTCAGATATCACAGGACACTACGTTGACATGGTTATGGCAGAAAACTTCTGCCGGGAAAGATTTCATCCTTGAAATAAAGCCGGCAGGCGAAATGGAAGATGAACTTGCCATTCCTCTGAAAGCCATATATTACGGAGGCCTTCGGTTACCCATAAAACTGACCATTTATGGGCTGCCGGAATCCATTGAGGCGACACTCGCACAAAAAGAAATTACATATGAGCAAAGAGAAAACAGCCTGTTGTTAAAGAGAAAAAGCAAAATCCCTCCAGGTGAATACAGAGTAAAAATAAACGCATCCTGCGGCAGCGTGAAAAAAGATTATGATATAACAATTCTCGTGCATGGCAAAATAAAAAAGTCGGTTACAAAAAAGGAAGGCAGTCTTTCCATTACTCTGCAGCCTGAAAAAAACATAGAAATAACCGACTCGTTCCGGATGGCGCTCAATTTTCCGGCAAATATGATGAAACTTAACAAGGTACTGCCTGAGTCATTAAGTTACAAGATGTGGGGAAAAGACATACTGGCAGTCGCCGGCAATTTCAATGAAAAACCTATCAATATATCTTTTGAAATACAGAAACCTTCAACAGACATATTCCTGAACATAGATTCCCTTATTGTTCTTGATAAAAACGGCAAGAAAATACCGGTAAGAATATCCGAAGAATGAAAGCCGGAGATTTCAGCCTCTCGATTTTCCTCCCGAAATATTTATGACAGTTCCCGTTATGTAAGATGCAAGGTCGGAGATGAGAAAAGCGACCGTATCGGCAACCTCCTCGAGAGTCCCTACCCTTCCCATTGGAATGGAAACCTTTTCATATGATTCCCTGAGCTTGTCAACAGTTATTCCCCGGGCGTATGCAAGAGCCCTTTCATATTCCTGTGTCCTCAAGGCTGTAACTTCAAGTATTCCGGGAGCCACGCCCGCGACCCTTATGCCGTATTTTCCCAGTTCCTTGGCCCAGCTTCTTGTAAAAGAATAGAGAGCTGCTTTTGTAGATGCATATACACTCTGCCCTTCGGAACCTTCAAGTCCGCTTTCCGAAGAAACATTTACGATAACCCCTCTTGTTCTCGCTTTCAGCATCTCCCGTGCAACTGCCTGGGCGCAAAACAGGGCGCCCTTCTGGTTTATGGCTATCATCCTGTCGAAAATCGATTCGCTTATCTCTTCCTTTCCTGAAGGGTCAACCAGCAACCTCGGGATGAGGATTCCCGCATTGTTTACCAGGAAATCTATCTTCCCGTACTTTTCTGTTACCTTCTTTACCATGCCTTCTATGCTTGTTTTCAGGGAAACGTCGGTCTTAATGAATTCCGCCCGGCAGCATTTTCCGCGGCAATTCCTTTTATTCAATTCTTCACAGGCTGCCAATCCCTCCTGCTCATTAACATCGGCAATCACAACCGATGCGCCGGTTTCAAAAAGCTTAAAGGATACGGCCCTTCCTATTCCCGAAGCCCCTCCTGTGATTATCCCCGTTTTTCCCGCCAATTCTATTTTAACCATTATCATATCCCTCACAATTTTCCAAAAAACATAAGTATCCCTATGCAGATAAAAAGAATTGCCCCGACATACCTTACCAAATCTGGTTTCAGATATTTTCCCAGCATCGCACCTGCCGCAACCGTCACAACAGTTACAATCATATAGGCTGCTACAGAACCTGCCCATACGGAAAACGGCCTTCCGGATTTTGCGGAAAGGCAGAGGCCTATAAGCTGTGTCTTATCTGCAAGTTCCGCCACCAGGATAGCCGCAAACGCCGCCGTAAATACTTTAAAATCCATATTTATGTCTCCCAATGTGCCTTTTTTTCCTTCTCCCCGAGAAGAGAAGGTACAGGATGAGGGGGCAAGCCATGAGATTTGAAATACACCCCTCACCTCAATCCTCTCCCAAATGAGGAGAGGAATTTAGAGAATAAACACTTTCATACGCTGATAGTTTACATATCTCCTGATTTTATAATTCAACGACAGCCTTTACAACTCCATCCTTGTATTCAGCAACCATTTCAAGAGCTTCTTCAACTCTTTCCAACGGGAAGGTATGGGTGACCAGCGATGAAAAAGGCAATTTTCTTTGAGCTATAAGTTCAAGGGCCAGTTCAGACATATGCGCAGACCTGCGCACGTTGATAATCTGCAGCTCCTTGCGCCTTACAACCGAAGCGTCGAACTCAATCCTGTTATCCGCGGGAATACCGTAAATAACGGTCTTTCCGCCTATTCTTGCGACTTCTGCACTCTGTTTGAAAGTTTCCGCCTTTCCTGCCGCTTCATAGCCTATGTCCACGCCTCTTCCTCCCGTCTCTCTTCTTACCACATCCGTAATGTTCTCTTCAGATGCAAGGACAACCCTGTCAGCTCCAAGCTTTACCGCCATATCAAGACGGGGTTTATAAAGGTCGCTGACAAAAATTTTTTTCGCCCCCGCGGTCTTAACGGAAAATAAGACAGAAAGCCCTATGGGTCCGGCACCTGTAATGGCAACCTCATCGCCCAAAGACATCCCGCTGAGTTTAACCCCGTACAAGCCTATCGCCAGAGGCTCAGAAAGTATCCCCTCATTATAATCAATTTCTGCAGGCAGGGGAATGAGATGTGTCTGGGGCATTACGACAAACTCTCTTAACGCCCCGTCAACCGGAGGAGTCCCAAAAAACAAGACATGAGGACACAGGTTGGGTTTTCCCTTAAAACACTGCTCGCACATTCCGCAGCTTATCCCCGGCTCTATCGCAACCTTGTCTCCCTTTTTCACCTTATTCACAGCTTTTCCGGTATCCACGACTTCCCCCGCAGCTTCATGCCCCAGAATTATGGAATCCCCGACAACCTGGTCTCCTATCCTGCCTTCGAGGTAATAATGGATATCAGAACCGCATATGCCAACGCTTTTTACGCGCACGAGCACATCTGTATCTTTTTTTATTTCCGGCCCTGGAATATCTTCTATTACAATTTTTTTCTTTCCAGCAAGGTATACAGCTTTCATTTTATATCCTTCCTTTTCAATTTTGCCATTATATAAGATTGCACACAAATGAATAATTTAATATTTTTAACTTTTTTTGTCAAACGATTGTTGACAAAAAGGAGGGTTCATATAAAATATAACTCATAAACATTTCAGGAGAGGGAATGACAAAAAACATAACAGATACGTCCAAGCCGGAGCTTGCAGACCGCGAAAGATTCAGGCGGCAGATGCATTTCCAAACTATTGACAGGGGAGTCCACTGGGAATTCGGGTACCTTCCTGAAACTATAGAAAGGTGGCAAAATGAAGGTTTGCCTCCTGATTTTGACAATTCCGGAAGGCATTCTTCGGTAGAAAAATTCTTCGGTGTTGACCCTGTTTTGACGGTGCCCGTCAATATGGGAATATTTCCTCCTTTCGTTGGAGAAATCAGGATTCTCGAAGAAAAGAAGGGGAAAAGGGTGGAACAGCTTCCCGACGGCACAATACAGGAAGTGCAGACAGAAGGAGTTCATACCATACCACACTATATAAAAATGGCTGTAAGCAGTAGAGATGATTGGAAAAGATTCAAGGAGAGGCTTAATCCGGATACCCCGGGAAGAACCACGGTGGACTATAAAAAGATTAACGATGAATACAGGCATTCAAAATGTCCAGTAGGCATATCTTTCGGTTCATATTTCGGAGTCCCGAGAAGCTGGATTGGATTTGAACAGATTTCCCTTATGCTGTATGACCAGTTAGACCTGGTTGAAGAGATTATCGAGACCCTGACCGCACTTTACGAAAGAAAACTGGAGCAGGCCCTTTCAGAAATAGAAGTTGACTTTGCAGCAGGATGGGAAGACATCTGCTTCCGCAACGGGCCCATGATAAGCCCGTCAATGTTCAAAAACATTGTCGCTCCGCGGCTCAAAAGGGTAACATCCCTCTTAAAGCAGCATGGCGTTGACGTGATATGGACGGACTGCGACGGCAACATCAACGACCTTGTGCCTGTGTGGTTGGAATGCGGTGTGAACTGTATGTTCCCCATTGAGGTTCAGGGCGGGTCCGACCCGGTGGAACTGCGTAAAAAGTACGGCAGAAAAATTCTTTTACGCGGCGGCATAGCCAAATATCAACTATCCCTTGGGAAAAAAGCAATTATAAAAGAGCTGAAACGCATAGAAACCGTCTTTGAAGAAGGCGGCTACATTCCGCACGGAGACCATAGGATTCCGCAGGACGTATCTTACGAAAACTACAGGTATTACATACGTGAAAAACTTTCAATGATGGGCTGGAAAAAATACGAAATTGAGAGAATAAAGGGCATGGAGAAATATAAGCCATGATAATAACCGGGAGAAAAAAAACTGATGATTTTACTCGCTATCCTGTCGTCAATAACGGTATTGCTTCTACTTTTTAACATATATCTCATGCTGGCAGGTAAAAAAAACGGCGGAGAATCAATTATTACAACCAGGATAAACGAAACGCAGAATGCCATTGAAAAAATAGACACGGTTATGCGTGACGAGTTTTGCCGCAGCAGGGAAGAGATGCAGAAAAATTCACGTGAGGCAAGGGAAGAGCTAAACAGTTCTCTCAGGTCCCAGGGCGAGACTCTCGCAAAAATATTCTCTGAATTGTCATACAGCCAGAGAAACCAGTTCGATTCCTTTTCAAACCAGATAACGGCCCTCACAAAAAACAGCGAAGAGCGCATAGAAAAAATGAGGGATGCCGTTGAACAGAGATTGAAAACACTCCAGGAAGAAAACGCCAAGAAACTCGAAGAAATGCGGGCAACCGTTGACGAGAAACTTCAGTCGACGCTTGAGAAAAGGCTGAGCGAATCTTTTAACCATGTGAGCGAAAGGCTGAAACAGGTTCACGAAGGACTGGGAGAAATGAGAACCCTCGCTGCTGGCGTGGGCGACCTCAAAATGATACTCTCCAATGTCAAGACAAGAGGAATACTGGGAGAGGTACAGCTTAAGAATATACTGGAAAACGTGATGTCTCCCGACCAATACTCCTCCAATGTAAGCACCAGGGAAGGTTCACGCGAAAATGTCGAATATGCGATTAAGCTTCCCGGAGACAAACCGGGAAAACCCGTTTATCTTCCCGTGGATTCAAAGTTTCCCATTGAGGTCTACCATAAGCTTCTCGACGCCTATGAGGCAGGAGATACAGAAGCGGTAAGGAAAGCTTCCAGGGATGTTGAAAACACGATAAAGAAATGCGCAAAAGATATAAGTGAAAAATATATCAACCCGCCTGCAACAACAGATTTCGGAATACTTTTCCTTCCTGTTGAAGGACTTTACGCCGAAGTGGTAAAACAGACAAGCCTTATTGAAATACTTCAACGCCATTACAAGATAATAGTAACAGGCCCTACTACCCTGGCGGCATTTCTCAACAGCCTCCACATGGGATTCCGCACACTTGCAATACAGAAGAGGACAAGCGAAGTGTGGAACGTGCTTGCCGCAGTGAAAAAAGAATTCAATACTTTCGGAGATGTTCTTGAAAAAGCGCAGAATAAGATAAAACAGGCAAGTTCGGATATAGACCTGCTTGTGGGAACAAGAACAAGACAGATACAGTCAAAACTCAGGAATGTTGAAGAACTGCCTGACACAAAAACCGAGCAGTTGCCGGAATAACAATTCTTAAAAGAATATCCTGCAATTCCAAAAAAAGAAAAAAAGTCTTGACAACCACTGCCCTTTTTGGTTATTTTATTATTAATCACTCTTTAAAAATATAACAGGAGCCTCAATGTACGGAAAAGATTACATATGCGATAAGTGCGGAGAAGTATTGATGAAATGCCTCTCCTGCGGAGAAGTGTTTTGTCCCAACTGCGACGGAGACCATGACAGTGAAAGCTGTCCTGAATGCAATTCCGACGAAATAGTCACAGCGGATATAGAAGACCTTGTTTTCGATGAAGATGATGACTCGGAAAACTGAGAAAAACGTGATTATTACGTAACAGTACAATTTAACAGATTATCATTTTTCATGAAACTCTGTTTTTCTTCCAGGCCGTTTCATTCCACTGTGAAAGAACTTTTCAAGCCGCCGACCATGACCTCGAATTCTCCAGGCTCGACAACCCATTCCATGTGAAGGTCGACAAAAGCAAGGTCGGAAGGATTAAGAGTAAACTTCACAGTACGTTTCTCGCCAGGCTTAAGCCATATCTTCTCAAACCTCCTGAGCTGTTTCACGGGAGTTTCCATTGTACTGTACACATCATTTATATAAAGCTGTACCACCTCCGCTCCTTCCCTGTCTCCGGTATTTTTCACATCCACTGCAACATCCACTGTTCCCGCACGTCCTATCTTTAAAGGGGTTGCCTTCAGGCCGGAATACTTGAAGGTCGTGTAGCTCAATCCGTACCCGAACTCAAAAAGCGGGTCAGCTGAGCTTAGAAGGTAATCCATACCCAGTTTGTCTCTGCTTCCCCGTCTCTTGTAACTTCCCCGGGCCGAAGGCAGGTGGTTATAGAAACAGGGAATGTGTCCGGTTGACCGCGGCAGACTGACGGGAAGCTTGCCGCTCGGGTTCACGTCTCCCCAGAGCACATCGGCTATCGCGTTTCCCTGCTCCTCCCCCGCAAACCACGTTTCAATTATCGCGGGCACATTTTCGGCTATCCACTCAATGGCAAGGCTCCTGCCGTTCACAAGAATCAATACCACGGGTTTACCTGTCGCCACGACCGCCTTTACAAGTTCCTCCTGGACACCCGCGAGTTCAACAAAATGCATATCACGCCCCTCGTTGCATATCTCCTTGGCTTCGCCCATGAACATCACCGAGACATCTGATTTTGAGGCAATATCGACGGCATCCGCAAAACCTGACTTATCAAGGTTCCAGAGCCCGCAACCTTTAGAGTACCTGACGTTGACATCCTTTGGAGCCCTCCTTCTTATCCCTTCGAGAGGACTTATAATATTCCCGTGGGCCACGCAATAATCCCCGAGCTGTGCCACGTCCGCATTAGGTCCCATGACAGCTATAGACCTGATTCCCCTGCCCAGGGGAAGTAGCCCTCCTTCATTCTTCAGTAGAACGATAGATTCACCTGCGGCTTTCCTTGCAAACTCCCGGTGCTGCCTGCAGTTGCGAATCTTTTTTGTCTTCTTGATATCTCCGTAGGGATTCTCGAAAAGCCTCAGAATAAACTTGAGGCGCAGAAGTCTTCTCACTGCCTGGTCCACGTAACTCACGTCAACCTTCCCGTTCCTGACCATCTCGACAAGCCTTGGCCCGTAGGACTTCACGGGTGCGTCGACATCCATGCCGGATTCAAGCGCCATCTTTGCGGTTTCTTCGAGGGTTGCCGCAACGAAATGCCTTGTCTTAAGCATCTCCACTGCGCCCCAGTCCGAATAAGTGTAGCCATTGAATCCCCATTGATGCCTTAAAACTCTGGTCAGATATTCATGGTGGCAGGCAAGAGGAACTCCGTCTATCTCATGGTACGCAGGCATAACTGAAAGGACCCCAGCTTCCTTGACCGCCGCCTCGAAAGGCCGCAGAAACATCTGCTTCATTTCCCGCGGTCCAACGCTGACAGGACCGTGATTCAGTCCTCCCTCGGGACTGCCGTGTGCAACATAATGCTTGGCCGTGGCGGCGCAGTGTTCATTGTCCACATAAGGCCCTTTACCCTGGACTCCCTTGATAAAAGCCACGGCCATTCTTTCGACAAGGTACGGGTCCTCCCCGTAACTCTCCTGCATGCGGCTCCATCTCGGCTCGCGCGCAAGTTCAAGCACGGGAGAAAAGAACTGCGCAGCGCCTGATGCGCGGGCTTCCTTTGCGGCAATCTCTCCCATTCTCTTTACAAGCAAGGGGTCCCATGAACTTGCCATCGCTATAGAGTGGGGAAAAATTGTAGCTTCGGGAGCCCAGTGTCCGTGAACGCCCTCGCTTGTAATAATTGCCGGAATCCCCAGCCTCGTGTTTTTTACAAGGTATTCCTGGGCCTCGTTTATCATGTTTACGTATCCTTCGATTCCGTCTTCCGGATTTTCATAAGAATGATAAACGTAGTTCTGCAGAAGCCCGGTACCCAGCATGTCGACTATTTTTTTCATTTTGCCGGAGTCAAACCTGTACTTCCCGCTTTTTGAAGGCTTCTTTTTTTCAACAGTCCCCTGCACATTGGGGTCGGCGCCATAGTCTTCGTCTGCGCCAACGATATCCCCGAAGTAAGAAGCGCCAAGCTGGGCAACCTTTTCTTCGAGAGTCATTTCGCAGAGCAAAGCCTCCACGCGCTCTTCCACGGTCTTCGAAGTGTCCATCCACGAACGCTGTTCAATCTTTTTTCCTTTTGCCATTTAATCCCCCCTGGTCAAAAAATATGTTACAATAAATTAACGAATAGCATAAACGAAAAAGGCGAATAAGTCAAAGCTTTATCAATTATCAACCTTAAAAGGGTAAAGGAGAGAAGGAAAAATGAAAAAAGTGATGGTAAATCAGGAGCAATGGGATGCGGCGCTGGCGGCATTAAAACCTTCCCGGAGAGATTTGGACTACGGGCTGAAACTACATGCTGAATCCATTGTTTGCGAACCTTACGGTTTTACCCCGGGAGCCGAAACTGTACCGTCAAGAGATATACAGAAAATGCTGGACAACCACGCTTCAGCATGGGAGATAGCAAAATATGTGCAGGAGATGCGCCCCCTGAGCTGCATCCTCGACCAGCATCTCTGGGACCAGTATAAACAGGCTTACGACCAGACAGGAATAACCTGTTCGTTCCAGAATGCGGGAGAGGAAACCCAGGACCCTCTCTGCATTCTCGAAAGGCTTGCAAGGTTCACGCTTATCACCGACATGAAGAAGGATTTCGTCTTCAAGGCGGTGGTTCCCGACGACATAGTCAGGGCTAAAAAAGAGAACAAACACTGCCTATATTTCATATCAAACGGAGTTCCGCTGATGCAGAGATGGGAATCGGCCGAAGAAGAACTCCACCTCTTGAAACAATTTTTCATGATGGGAATAAGGATGATGCACCTGACCTATAACCGCAGAAATATGATGGGTGACGGATGCGGAGAACCTGCCAACGGGGGACTGAGCGATTTCGGAGCGCTGGTTATCAGGGAAATGAACAGGATAGGCATAATAGTGGACGTTGCACATACCGGCTGGCAGACCTGCCTCGATGCGGCAAAGGTGTCTTCAAAGCCCGTTGTTGCCAGCCACTCGGTATGCCACGAACTTAACTACAACCATTACCGTTCCAAGACCGACGAAATAATAAAAGCCCTTGCGGATACAGGCGGATTCATGGGTATCTGCAACCTCCAGACTTTCATAGGAGGCAGGGGCGGCATCCAGGATTTTCTCAACCACATAGATTACGTAGGGAAAAAATTCGGCCCGGACTACGTGGCCATTGCCACCGACAGGGGATACAGCTGCAAGCTGAGAAAGGAAGACAAGGAAAACTTCCCGCAGATACCTCGCAAGAAGCCCATATGGGAAAAACTCCACAGGGAAAAACAATTTCCTCCTGAAACACTGGAAACATTCAAGAAGACGGAACCAGAAGTGGCATGGACTAACTTTCCCCTCTACACGGTGGGGCTGGTCCAGAGAGGATACTCCGATTCCGACATAAGGAAGATACTTGGAGAAAACGTTCTGAGAGTGGCGCGTGAAGCATTGAAAGATACTGCCTACATTCCTAAGACCAAATAGAGCGGAAGAGACCGCATCTTCACGAAGGACCGTCCTTTGCACAGCAAACGAAGGACGGTCCTTCGTTTTTCGTCTATTGTTTTTCGGGCAGATTGTCGAACTCGAGCTTGAGAACTATAGCTTCATTGGCAAGCTTATCCACGGGTATGTTCCATATATGAAGGTATTTTTTCCTGCTCTTAAGGGATGCCCACGGCATCAATTCCACATCCATTTCCAGCTCTTCGCCAGTGTTAAGAAGAGATGCTTTTCTCGGCAGTACATCCATGGGATTGAGAGTAACCCCCGAAGAATCTGCATTGAGCAGGTGCACATATAGAGAGTTACCTTTTTTCGTGAGAAGAACACTGCCGTTATCCGTAAAGCCCGGGGCGGGGTTTGCACCGGTGAAAGATTCTTTTACCCTGCGGTACCATGAACCTATGCCTTTGAGCAGTGTGACAGCCCTGTCGGGAAAAGTCCCGTCAGGCCTGGGTCCCACGTTGAGAAGGTAGTTTCCTCCTTTGGCAAAATCCTGAATCATGCTTCTCGTCAGATACCCGAGTGAAAAATAATCCTCGTTCTTCCTGTAGCCCCAGCTCTGTTCTCCGACGGAATTGCAGTGTTCGGTAGGTTTCATGTAAAATTTCACGGGAGCCTGCGAAATACCGGTTCTTTCGGGAGTTTCAAAATCCCCCTTGTTGTCAAATCCCCTGTTGTCTATAATAATACCGGGCTGGAGGGAACGTACAAGCGCATTTACGGATTCATCGTAAATCCCGTGGCGCAGGCCTCCGTCCCACCAGAAGCCGCTTATCCTGCCGTAGTTGGTGCAGAGCTCCTTCACCTGCGCCTTGACAAACCCGACATATTTTTTTGCGTCAGGCTCATCTCCCGGCTGGGGAGCAGTATAATCGTATCCCGTTCCGCTGTTTGGAAAATACCTGCAGTACATGTCTGGAACGGAATAGTAGATGCACAAGGGGAAATTTCTTTTTGTGCAGGCGTTTGCAATCATTGCCAGAACATCTTTTCCGTACGGCGTATTCATGATGTTAAAATCGGTCTCCCTGGTATCCCACATGCAGAATCCGTCGTGATGCTTGGAAGTGAAACAGATATACTCCATCCCCGCTTCCTGAGCTATGTCAAGCCAGCGGTCCGGGTCGAATTTCACGGGGTTGAACCTGGCCGCCAGCAGTGCATATTCCTCCCTCTTAAGCGTCATTCCCATGTGGTTCATCCTGAAAAGCTCCTGCTCGTGCCATTCGTTTACAGAATAGAGTCCCCAGTGTATGAACAAGCCGAACCTCTTTTCAAAAAACCAGTCCCTTCCGTCATTGAACCTGTACATTTTTCTCCCGGGTTTATAAAATAATTGACAAGGTTTGCACTTTTTATTATTATATCACAGTAAAATGAACCTTTAACTTTAACACGGGAGAAAATATGGGAATAAGCATAGGACTTGTAGGACTCGGTTCGTTCGGAACAAACTTCGCTGACAGTTTCAAGGCCCATCCATCGGTATCCCGCATAGCTTACTGCGACAGGGAGCCGGAAAGGGTAAAGAAGATTGCGGAAGACCCTTTCATGAAAAGCAAGTTCAACCCTAAAGACGCATACTTTACACTCGACGACATATGCAAGGCCGACCTGGACGCCATCGTAATTATGACACAGCCGTGGCTCCATGCCCCTCAGTGCATACAGGCATTGAAATCAGGCAAGCACGTGATGTCTGCAGTGCCTATCATAAGCGTGCCTGACAGTAATGAGATTCTCGACTGGTGCGACAGGCTTGTAAAGACCGTCGAGGAAACGGGAAAACAGTACATGCTCATGGAGACATCCTACTACCATCCCGAAATGATGTTTTTGAGACGCAAGAGAAAAGAGGGAGCCTTCGGGAAGTTTATCAGCGCTGAATGCGAATACAGCCACGACTACAGCGGAGCATGGGGATGCAACCTGATACAGGTGGCCGCAATGAGAAAGGCAAGCAAGGCAGGCATGGAATGGGCAAATACGGTGCACGAGAAATATATCTCGAAGGGGATACTGGGCGGTTCAATGCATTATCCCACCCATTCCGTTTCGGGCCCGGTCTCCATCATGAAAGCCCATGCCCTGAAAGTGTCGGCTCTCGGACTTCCCGCAACAGGCTACAACTCGTTCGGAAAACACATGGCCTTCGTGGATACCACTGCATTTTTCCACATGAGCAACGGCGCCACCATAACGTCCCGCGAATACAGGGAGATAACCGGACACGGCTACGAGATAAACGTGTACGGAACAAACGGCACATGGCGTGACAGGGAGTGGATGTGGACTAAAAGGGAGTACAACAAGCCTGAAAACCTGACGCCAGAGCATGGCCGCCAGAAGTTGACGCCGGAAGAAATGAGAGACCCGCTTCCCAGGGAAGTCCAGAAGGGTTTTCTCCTTGCGGAAAACCATTTTCTCTCTGCAAACGAGGTGGAAAACATGGACTTCACGCCAACGGGGCACTACGGTTCACACCCCTACCTCGTGCACGAGTTCATTGACGCCGTGGAAAAAGGAAGGATTCCGGAAATAAACGTCTGGGAATCTGCAAGGTACATGGCAATGGGAGCCGTGGCACACAACTCGGCATTGAAAGGCGGAGAACTTCTTGACGTACCCGACTGGGGAGACGCCCCCGGGCAGAAATAAACATGCCAATTTAAGATTGTGGAACATGGAAGTATAAATGAAGCTTACGGGATTCTGAAAAAAAGAATTCCGGATGATAAAGTTTGTTACGAAGGTTGAACCTTAGTTAGTTATTTGTTTACACCGTTCCCTTTTCTTTCCATCATATCCATATACTTCTTGAATTCTCCTGATTTAATGGCATTCGGAAGTATGACAGTCCCTTCGAGCTCTTCCTCAGATATGTCTGAAAGCATCTCCGGGTAAGGCGCTACGTGAGGGGTAAGAAATATCAGCAGTTCAGTTTTGGAGCTCTCGGTATTATTTCTCCTGAACAGCGCACCGAGGAGGGGTATGTCACCGAGAAAGGGAACCTTCTTTATATCCTCGGTTTTCCTATCCTCCATCAACCCGCCTATCACTATGGTCTGCCCATCCTGTATGGCAACCCGGCTTGTAGCCGAACGCTTGGCGAAAACGGGGGCATCCACATTTTCCGAAATGGGCACGGTTGTACCCGTCAAGGCCGAGATTTCCGGCGTAACGTCGAGAATAACCAGCCCCGCAGGATTTATATGGGGAGTTACGGTAAGTATGATACCTATATCCTGGTACTGTATAGTATTGATAGTCTGTCCCGTATCTGTCATTCTTGAATTTGTAATGAAAGGCACCCTCTGTCCCACTGTAATCTTGGCCGCCTGGTTGTCACTGCCCAGGATGTAAGGACGTGAGAGAACGTCGAGTTTGCCCACTTTCTGCAATGCGGCGATGGCAACAGAAAGATCGTCCTCAACCAGGCTTATTCCAAGACCCGTAGACTGTTCGGCAACGCCGAACTTGCTGAATATCTTCCTGCTTCCATTGGAAGTCAGGTTCATTAGAGAAAATTCCGTACCGAGGTCAAGGGCTCTGTCGTGGGTTACCTCGGCAATCAGCACCTTTATCAGCACCTGGGGCACGGGCCTGTCGAGGTCAGCGATAATCTCCTTTACCCTTTCGAAATTCTTTGATGCCGTCATAACCATAAGGGAATTTGTGTCCGAATCTGCCACGATATATACCTGCCCGTAAAGGCTGCTCGCTGCCTGTGCAGAAGAGGCAGAAACATTGGAACCGGTTTGCTGGAATCTTTGAACTGTACTTGTTGTCCTGCGGGCTGTACCGGTTGTTGATGTCCCGAAAAGATTATTGAGTACAGTTTCAAGGCTCTTGGCTGTCGCATTCTTCAAGCTGTAGATAAATACGGCCTGCTCTTCCGCAGGACTTGAATCGAGCTCCTGCACGACCCCTTCGATTACTTTCAGTACGTCTGGAGGCCCGCTGACAACAAGGGTGTTGGTCCTGTCGTCCGCCGACGCATTAACCTTTACATTGGGCTGTCCCCCTTCGGTTGCAGCAGCCGTACCCGCAGGCTGACCCGTTCTTCCAAAAAACCGTGCTGCCGCCTGCGCAATAGCGCCTTGCTGGCCGGTCCGCGCAGTGGTCTGTTCGACCTTGAACATCTCATTGATAAGCCGGGCGGTTGTCGTGGCATTGGCGTATTTTAACTGGAAAACCTTGACCTCGGCGACTGCGGAAACAGCCGTATCAAGAGCTCTCACTATCTCCGCTATACGGCGTATATTGGCTTCAGTATCGGTAAGAATAAGGGAATTGCTGCTCACGTTGGCGGTAAGTTCGGCATAAGCAGGAAGCAGAGGAGCAAGGTCCTGCTTAAGCTGGGTTACATTCAAATACCTTATGGGAATAATCTGGGTTACAATCATATCCGTGGGCTCTATATCAGCAGGATTATTGCCTGAACGCACGGGTATATTCCTCTTTTTCGCATCGGCCAGCGGCACAATCTTAAGGATTCGCCCCATTGAGATTGCCGCGTAACCCTTTTCCTTAAGAGCCACATTGAGAAGAGAAACCGCCTCATTCACAGAAATAGGCTGCCTGCTCATTACCGTAATCCTTCCTTCCACGGTTGTTTCCCTTACTACTGAAAGGCCTGCTGTCTCGGACAGGTATTCAAGGACTGAGTCTAAAGAAGCATCCCTGAAATTGAGCCGGATTTTTTTCTCTCCCGGCTGCTGTTTATCAGCTTCCCGTTCAACAGCGGGGGCAGGCAGAATCTCCACTCCCAGCAATGTTTCCACTACAGGCATTTCGGCAGGCTTCCCGGGGACTTCTTCAGAAACGGCCACTTGCTCCGCGGTAGAAGGCTCCCTGACTTCAGGTACTCCCCCTGCGGCTTCGGGAACTTCCTGTGTTGCCTGAAGTTCTTCACGGGGACCGGCATCTTCTTCCTGAGAGATAATCTGCCGGCCAGAAAATGCCAGCCAGGCCAGAACAGATATCGAGATGATAAAAGCATTCTTACTATTTATTGACAGTTTCATATTTTGCAACCTCCTTTATACAGGGCTTTAAATGACCATAACCTGCCCGTTCAGCCGTCTTTACCGGGGCGGATTGACATTTCATTGCATCTCTCTCTGGCGCCTCAGCCTCAACCTTTCAAGAAGTGTTTTTTCATCGGGCTTGTCTATTATTCTTATTGCAGAAGGCTCCACTATCTCAACCGGCATCGGTTTTTCATATGTAACCGCTGAGGGAACGACAGAAGTTTCTGCCGCGGCAGAAGAAGAGATGCCGGCAATTCTTTCCCCTACCTTCACTCTGTTGCTGCTCCCATTTTCCGTGTACGAAACCCCATCGATATTTATAGATTCCACAAGCTTGTTAAGTATAACGTCGCCCTTGCGGATGCGGTGAGTCTTGCGCATTGACATATCCTCAAAAAATGCTATAAATTCTTCCCCGTTATCCACCACGCCGGTCAGTATCCTCATTTCGACAGGAACAGGATTTTCCTTCAGGATTGACTTGACAGGCTCCTTATCAGGCTCTTTCACAGCCTGCCTGTTTTTCAGATATATGTTATTTTCATATATGACATTGTAACGAAGGAAAAAAGTGTCCTTCACGCCGGCCTGTTCAGCACGGCAGATTATACAGACAGCCAGCAAAATCATACATATTTTCGGAATCATCTTATCTCCTCGGCACGTGCTGATGTTTCGGAAGAAACCCTTTCCTGAAGATGGGCGGAGGAAGGCATCTTAAGTTGCGCGATACGTACCTGAAGGGTAAGATCGTCAGTCCCTTCTCTTCTTACCGCCAACTGCATCTCCTTTATCTTCAAAGGAAGTCCGGAGCTCTCCACCTTCCACATGAAGACCGTTATGTTCTTCATGGAACCTGTCCCCACCATGTGGAATACGCTTTCTTCAATATCTCCTTTCTTGCCGGACGACTCCGGTTTAAGCAGTGTCAGGGAGATACCGCTTTCCTCGGCCCATATGCGAATGGAATCGAGAGTAACAATTCCTGCATTTTCCACAAGCGCGGGCGAATAGGTTGCCTCCCACTGTGCCGAAATTTCTTTCCACCAAGCGACCATCTTGCGCGACCTCCTCATTTCAACAACAAGGTTTTCTCTCTCAGACACCAGCCTGTCCCTTTTTTCAATGTAAGGTGTCAGAAATAGCCTGTCAACAGCAAGGAGCAGAATCACTCCTGCCGCCACCATGCCAATTTTACGTTCTCTCGCGGACATTATCATTGCTCTTTTCTCCGAATGGTACCGGCAGTTTCATCCTGCCCTGAAAAAATAAAGCTGATGGCATAAACACTATCTCCCGAATTTCCTGCAGCACGCCTTATGTAAAGGAGGCTTACATCCGAAAAACTCCCGTTCTCCTTCAATGCCGAAAGAAAATCAATTACCGCCTTTCCTTCGGAGGCCTTTCCTGAAACCAGCCCTTTCATATCTTCCCTCACAGCAATACTGGTCACCCATATCTTTCCCTGCACGGGAAAGGAAAGAGTCAAATTTCTGAGGCATTCGAGGAAAGGCATCCTGCTTCCCCGCCACGACTGCATGGCCTCGTCATACTTCAGCATGGACTCAGCCGTCCTTGCTGCGGGCTCAATAAGGGTAGACTGTTCCCTGAGCCGGGATACCTCGTTTTCCTTGCGGTTCAGGTCAATCAAAGCCCATGTTGCGGCAAGCATTACCAGCGCAAGCACGGCCGCCGCCCTGACAACAATCGCCTGCCATTTGAACCTTCTGGCGACTGCCATCCTGGACTGGATAAAATTCACAGGAATAGCCCTTGCTCCTCCGGCCAACTCCGCTATCGCCGAGGGGGCAGAAAAACCACGGCCCGACACCCCTGCCTTTAAGACAGGCGTTTCTGCAAATCTCGCAGGCAACGGAAGAGCCTCCGAGAGCAATTTCTGGCCGTTTCTGTCAAGACACAGGTCATCCCATACCATTATTTCAACAGTTTCTTCCTGCCGGACTGCCTCCGGAAGAAGCAAAAGCACCTTCTCTATCTCTTTTGCCAATGGAACAAAAGATTCAGGGGAAAAAGCTTTATCGCCATATACGGGCGAGGCAAGATGCCTCAAAACAACGGGTCTGCCCCCTGAACAGAACATAAACTCCGCCACTTCTTTTCCAAGGTAGAGTATCCCGCAGCTTCCCCTGCCGGCTGAAAAATCCACAAGGGCCATGCTCAGCGGTAAAACGGCATTTACCCTCAGTCCGGCTTTCTTTGCCACCGCCGAGACAAATTGAATCCGGCTTTTACTTGCCGCTGCCATGAAAACAGAACCTCCGTCGGAAGAACCGCCGGAAGACTTGATATAATCCATCACAAGTTCATCGGCAGGAAGGGAAAAATCCTTTTCTGCCTCGAGAGTCAGCAGGCTGGAAAGACCCTGCTTGTCAACCGGAGGAATCTTTTTCTCCCTCGAAAGAACCCACCTTGCAGGAATGCCCGCGGCAGCAGTTGAAGCGGTTATTCCCTGCACCCTGAGGAAATTCTTCAATTCCAGGCCCATGGCCTCGGCATCCTCAATCCCTTCGGGAATCGCCCATTCAGCCGTATGTCTCAGGATACGGTATTTTCCCTTAACGTACAGCTCCGCAATAATGAAAGAAGAAGAATCCGCTACGATACCAAGGCAAGTCTTCCTGTTCAATAACATTTATTCCTCCTGAAACATAACGCTTTACTAATGCAAATTAAGCTTGTATCTTTCATTTAAGATTCTGAATGGAAACATTTCAGAATGACAACTTTTCTATCACGCTTTTATTAATAGGCAACCGTTGAATCCGGACCGATTCCCTTTTTAAGGTTGCCGAGTATCACGGGGTCGAGCGGCCATCCCAGTCCTGTAATATCCTGCCATGATATGACCAGCGGCGGACTGTTCCGACCGTCAAGAACCGCCCTGTACCTCCTGAAAGCCTTGCCGTCTCCGCTCACAGCAACTATGTCGGCAGAGAAGTGATATGAACGGACAGTGAGCCATCCTCCAGCCTCCGAAAGTTTGTCGAGTGGCAAAACCCGGGCAACCCACGCTATGTTTGTCCTTCCGGCGGAATCGAGGGAAGCACGGTAATCCATAATAGTGTCGACATCGGCCTCGTCAAGGCCAGGAAGGCATAGAAGCACTTCCCTGGGCGCGGTATTGACATTTATGAGACCCTGTGTCCTTCCTCTTGCGCCTGCAGTAAGCATCGGCGCTATCTTTTCAAATTCTTCGATGCTCAGCCCCGTCCTGGCATAAAAATCAAGAAGGCTCAGGAAGGGGCGTCCGCGCCTGATTATATTCATGATAGTTGAAAGCCTTGCGGAATCGATAACTCCTCCCAGTATCTCCCTGAGTTGTGTCGTATCTGAGCTATTCACATCAACCTTATCGCTCTCCTGCAAAGACACGTTTGAGTGGCTGCTGTAAACAGTGACAAAATCGTATATCCCCCTGTCCAGAAGCCCATCCATATTGTCTTGCGGGGCGGTATCAGCGCCGTCATTTTCGTTTGGGTCGAGAACACCGTTCCTGTTGATATCCTCTCCGAACAGAATATCCATGCTTCCACCCTTAACAA
Organism: bacterium; assembly: GCA_035341815.1. GTDB lineage: Bacteria > Ratteibacteria > UBA8468 > B48-G9 > JAFGKM01 > JALNXB01. The sequence goes on along the minus strand of DAOQVZ010000004.1, from coordinate 7,713 downwards.
GAAGAACCTCTTCAACCGTCTCCAAAGGACCGCTCTTGCATTGGTAAGGAGGAGATAGAAGAAGATAATATTCGCTCTTTGCCCCCCCCGCAGTCGAATCCTCGTCGGGCCTTATCCAGTCCGCTATTGAAGCGGCAAGTTCGTCCGTCATCCCAGGAAGCATATATATCATATCGAGAGTCGCAGCGTTAAGATTGAGCTTTGCCGATTCGTCGGAAATGCCGAAATGCAGGTCCGACCCATCCTCTGCACCTCTGGCAATTACCCAGAAAAAACCGTCCCCGAGAGCAACTGCCTCCCAGTTGTAATCCTCTCCCGGCATTACAGATTCATCTCCCATGGAGTCTATCTGCGAAAGCACAAGCTGAAGAACTCCGCGCGCTATCCAATCAGCCCTCAAAGCAGCAAGCCTGTTGGCGGACACAAGAAGTTCCACTCTCATGCTGCGCCCAAACACCAGGAGAGTCCCGGCAATGGTAAGAATAATCCAGAGCGCTACTATAAAAACCATCCCGCCATTGCGTACCCTTTTACATTCTTCCATTTGTTCCCAAAAATCCTTTGCACAAATAGATTTCCTATGGAGAAACCGCACCCTGTAATGTTTCTTCAGAAACCGGTGCGTGACAGGCAAGCAGGAAAACCCGCCTGAAACTGAACGGTTCATCATCTTTTCCCTGAACCTTAACATCAATCTCAACAGACACATCCACGGCAGCCGGAAGTATATCCCCCATGGTTGTAGAATCCCATGAGTCAAGCCATGCGGACCCGTCAAAGTACCTTATTTCCATTGAACTAACCCCGTAAGCCAGCCTTTCTTCAAAAGGTTCTTCCTCTTCGAGGGAAAGAAGGTTTATCCTCACATTTCTTGCCAGGAATGTTTCAAACTCTCTCTCCTGGTCCTGTAAAACCAGGTATTCAACACCCGCTATCCCGGGGGCCGCATCCCTTGTATTTATCATCCTTGTAAAGAAAGACATCGAATCTGCCTGGCCTAAAAAAGGCCCTGCAAGTATTCCTCTCGGGGGCAGAGAACATTGCAGGTCGCGGCTCATAGACTCGAATAGAGCATCTGCCGCCCTAAGGGGAGCAAGGATTGCTTCACTCTGCTTTTTTGCAAAAAAACTCATGTGCATGGCCGCGTAAAGAGAACCTGCCACAACCGCAATCATTGCCATTGCGGCTATCATTTCCAGCAGGGTAAAACCTGCTGACAGGGCCGGTCTTCTTTCTTTGGCCATTCTATTGCCCTCCCGTGTATACAAGGGTTGACAGGCTCACGGACTTTTCCCGGTTCCTTGACTTCCATAACACCTCGACCACGAGTTGTGAAAGAGCCTCTCCTTCCCACGAAGAAAGTTCCGCCTCCCATTTGTAACCTTCGTATTCAGGCGCAAAATCACCCGAAACCGATGCAAAATCAATGATTCCCTCGGAGATGAGCTCCGACATCTTGTTATGGGCAAGTATTGAGGCCTCTGTTCTTCTCCTGCTTTCCGAGGCCGCCGCCGAAGCCAGGGATATACCTCTCATGACCGCCGGAAGAACTATGGCGGCAAAGGTAAGGGTCGCCAACACTTCAACAAACGTGAATCCCTTGCTTCCTGCCCTGACAAAGTTAAATGTCTTCATGGCTAACTGACGGTTCCTCCACGCGGAAACGGTCGGAAGGATAACGGCAAGCTATCTCCAGAACGTTTCCCCTGCTGTCGCTTAAACGCAATAAAGCCGGCATGGCGTAACCCTCCGGGGAAAATGAAATATATTCCTTATTATCATCTTCTCCTTCCGTATCTTCATAATACCTGCCCGGCATGCGCAGACCGGGTACAGAAACATCCTCGGTATCATAGGCGAACTCGACTGACTCTATCTTCACACCATGGGGCAGAAGAAAATCCTTGCCCATGTCGCTGCCCAGCCTCTGGTAAACCCCGTCATCTTCGGCCGTAAGCCAGTACGCTCCCCTATCCCTGTCTATATTGAGCCTGTAAGTCCTCCCCTCCGAAACAGACTGTGTACGTGCATAATCCGACAGGGCAACGAACCGGGCAGAAGTGTTCACGATATGCCTTGAACCCGTGAAAAGTCCCAGCCTGGGGGCAGTAATTCCCATTGCCACTGCCACAATAAGCATTACAAGCAATAGTTCAAGGAGAGTAAACCCTTTTTTCCGGCCCGCCACATCATTCCTCGGACCAGTTGTCAATATCGTCATTTCCGCCTTCCTGCCTGTCAGGCCCGAAAGAAAAAAGGTCAAAACTGTTGGCATTATGCTGGCCCGGGCTCCTGTACACATAAGGGTTTCCCCATGGGTCCTTCGGAATCCCCTTTTTTATATAAGGACCTTTCCAGCTGTTAAGCATCGAAGGAGCCTCTACGAGAGCCTGCATCCCCTCCTCAGTGGTAGGGTACCTGCCGTTATCCACCTCGAATGCCTCGAGAGCCACCTCTATATTGGTTATGCTCGATTGGGCGGCCACGATGCGGGCCTGTTCAGAACGCCTTGTAAACTTGGGAACCACCACCGTTGCAAGAACACTTAAAATGACCATTACAAGAAGCAGTTCTATAAGGGTAAATCCTGAATTGTTTTTCTTTTTTTTCATCCTGTCTTCTCCTGTGTTTGAACTTCACCGCCATGTTTGCGCCTGTGTATCTTTTCACGGGAAAATCCCCCGGGAAACAGAACATATCAGCGTATAAGTTCCTGAAGGGTGAAAACGGGGAGCAGCATGCCTATAACAACCGTTCCGACCAATCCCGCCATGACAAAAAGCAGGACGGGCTCGATAACGGAAACAAGCATGCGAAGCTGCCTGTCGAGTTCACCCTCGTATGTCGAAGCAAGCCTGAGCAGTTCCTTGTCAAGCCTGCTGCTTTCTTCGGCAACCGCAATCATCTCTATCGCCGAGGGGGGGAAAAGAGCGGTGCTTGCCGCAAGCCCCCGCGCAAGACTTATCCCGTTCTTGACCTTGTCTACTGCAACCGAAACCGCATCGGAGAGGGACTGGTTCCCGATGGCTTCACGGGCTACATTAAGAGACATCACCAGCGATACTCCGGATTCAAGAAGGGTCCCCAGCATGCGGCAGAAACGGACAATCCCGAACTTGAGCATCACGGCTCCAAGCAGGGGAATCCTTAGGAAAACCTTTTCCACCGCCTTCTTGCCTGAGGTGCTTGAAAGCGCTCTCTTTATTCCGACAACGATAAAAATCACAGCCATGGCAATAAAAACGCCGTACCTGAGCAGGCTGCGGCTGACTGACATTATGAAACGGGTAAGCGCAGGCAGTGAACCTCCGAATTCCTCAAAGATAGAAGAAAACTGGGGTATAAAATAAATCATGAGAAATGTCAGCACCAGCACAGCCATCACCACAAGCAGAAGGGGATATACGAGAGCGGCTTTCACCCTGCCCTTCAGGTCCTGTTCCCTGACCCTGAAGTCAGCTATCTGTTCAAGCACAACGCTTAAAAATCCGCCGGTTTCGCCGGCCCTGACCATGGCGACATAAACAGGAGGGAAAGAACCGGGCCACCTGGAAAAAGCGGAAGCAAGGGATTCTCCTCCCACCACGTCATTCTTTATGGCATTCCACTGCTTTCTCGTGGCAGGGTGTGAAACCTCTTTCAGTATTATCTCGATTGCCCTGTTAAGAGGGATTCCCGAATTGAGAAGGTTGGCTATCTGTCGAAGAAAAACCTCTACATTGCCGTATGAAACACCGACTGTACCGCGGGAAACTTTTGCCGTATACCTTCCCGAAGCATCTCCCGTATCCTCCTTTATGGAAAGAGGCCTGAGGCTCTTCGCATGTATCTGGTCAAGGGCATCAGACTTTGTTTCGGCCTTGAGACTTCCCAGGAACCTTTTTCCGTCTTCTCCAAGAGCTTCGTATTTAAATTGAGCCATTGTATTCCCTGAAAAAAAAGAAAATATACTGTACCTGCACTCCACTGCACGGAACACCAGGATTTAATACTTTAAAAAACCGCTCTGCAATACCGGACAATAAACTATTCAGGAGACACTCCTGCAATTCCGTTGACAGTGACTCCGTTTTCCATTTCATCCTTGGTAACCCTGATAACCTCCTCAACGGTAGTAAGCCCTTCCCTGACAATCCTCCATCCGTCTTCTCTCAGGCTTCTCATTCCCTGCCTGGCTGCAATATTGCGTATTTGGCGGGATGGAGCCCTTTCAGTTATCAGGTTCCTTATCTCGTCTGAAACATGCATAAATTCAAAAACTCCAGTCCTGCCCCTGTAACCTGTACCATGGCATTGCCGGCAGCCCTTGCCCCTGAAAATTATATCCGGAAGATTATCTCCGTATTCCTTCCTGAGCCTTGCGGTTTCAGACCCGGCCATCTCCTGCTTGCATTCCGGGCATATCAACCTTACAAGCCGCTGGGCGAGAACAGCCTCAAGTGAAGAGGCAACAAGATAAGGTTCAACTCCCATATCCACGAGTCTCGTAAGGGCTCCGGGAGCGTCGTTGGTATGAAGTGTCGAAAAAACAAGGTGTCCGGTAAGGGATGCCTGTACCGATATCTCGGCGGTCTCGTAGTCTCTTATTTCCCCTACAAGGATAACATCGGGGTCGTGACGCAAAATGGAACGCAGACCCCTGGCGAAAGTCAGTCCCGCTTTTGTGGAAACCTGTATCTGGTTTATGCCTCGCAAGTGGTATTCTATGGGGTCTTCAATGGTGATAATCTTGCGCGCGGCGTCATTTATCTGGGAAAGTCCGGCATAAAGAGTTGTGGTCTTTCCGCTTCCGGTAGGACCTGTAACCAGGATGATGCCATGAGGAATATCAAGTATGCCTGCAAAAAGTTTCCTGTCTGCTTCCGACATACCCAGCTCCTTTAGTCCCAGAAGGGCGGCACTCCTGTTCAATAGCCTTAAAACCACTGCCTCGCCGTGAAGCATCGGTATGACAGATACCCTGACATCCACCTCTTTCGAAGAAACAAGAAGCTTTATCCTTCCATCCTGAGGATTCCTCTTCTCTGCAATGTCAAGGGAACTTAATATCTTAAGCCTTGACACGATGGCGGCATGAAAACGCCTTATGTCGGCAGGTACGGCTGCATCCTGAAGTATGCCGTCAACCCGGTACCTGACCCTGAGTTCGTTCTCAAACGGCTCAAAATGCACGTCCGTTGCCCTGAGTTCTATCGCCTCTTTCAGGACCTGGTTGACAAACCTAATTATAGAAGCGTCTTCGGCATCGGCGTTGATATCTATACCTTCATCAGTTTCATCTGAAAGAACAGTGAGAGAGGAATCATCCCGGCTCGATATAAGAGACTGTACAGTATCGGCTCCCACACCGAGGGATTTTCTCAGCGCTCTTTCAATTTCAGAAGGGGCAGCCAGCACGGAAACGAAATCCCTGCCTGTAACCAGCCTCAATTCATCCACACCGGCAGTATCAAAAACGCGGCTGGTGGCAACCACGACCGCCCCTGATTCTTCCTTCAGCGGAAGAAGCCCCCTGCTCAGGAGGATGTGGGCGGGAAAAGCGGACAAAAATTCCCTCGTGGGCACAAACTCTTCTATGTCAGTAATGCAATCAATACCGAACGCCGAAGAGAGGTATTTCACAAGTTTTTCCTCGGTCAGACCGGAACGTAAAAGAAGGGCCTCATCGAGAGACGTTCCTGAAGCATGCAGGGCATCTACGGCAACCGCGGCCTGTTCGTCAAGAATTCCATCCTTCACCAGTTTAGATATCGCTCCGTTCATTTTTTTCTATGGACGGCCGCCCCCATATTGCACAATGAGGGCGGCTGCCCTTTTCCTTTTTCAGTCCAGCAACCCCATCATTACAAGCTGTGCCTCCTGCTTCTGTGTAAGTAATTCTCTCAACTCTTTTCTTGCTTCTGAAAGCTCTTTTTCATTATTCTTCCGTGCCTCTCTCAAAACTGAAAGCTTTGCCGAGATATCCCTGGGCGTAGCATCCTTGTTGGCAAGAACGGTCTGAAGCTCCTGTACCGCTTTCTGAACGGGCGAGACGTCCGCGCTTGCGCCCGGCTGCCTGCGGCCCATGCCGCCCATCCTCTGGGCGTTCATTTGAGCTGCTCTGACCTTCTCTATCTTCGGCTTAAGTACTTCCCATTCGTCGTCTCCAACTGCAAGAGTTTCCTTTATCCTTGCAAAATACCTTTCGTTCATCTGCTGGGGGTCAAAACGCTGGCCGCTCCTGTCTGGTCTCTGCCCCGACTGGTCAGGAAAACGCCTCTCCCTTGCAGGAGCCTCCTGGGCCATAGCAAGGAATGCCTGCATCAAAAAAAGAGCCGTCAACAATATCAGATTTTTTTTCAATTTCATCCGTATCACCTCCTTATATTATAACTGTTTTGCCGAAAATTAAAATTGTTTTGTACAAAGTTAGACTTGTGAAAGATTATTCAGGTTTAGTCTTTATAATTTTTAAACAATTATAAGCGTCAATAAAATAGCGCAGTATATCAGTTCCATGGGCATTTCCAGTTTTGGGGGAATTTATATTTCAGTTTTTTTTAGCATAATGAGGTCAAAAGGCAAAAAACAAATTTTAATTAAAACTTGGCTTTTGTAAAATTAAATGGTAAAATGTAATCATTATAAACTTGTTTTTTTTACATTGAGCCTTTCATTAAGGCCAAAGGAGGAAAAATGGAAAAATGCGATGAAAAAAAAGGGATGCCTCTTCTGGGGGATGCTTTTCCTGAAATGACAGTACAGACAACCCGCGGCACTATGAAACTGCCCGAAGCATTTAAAGGCAAATGGTTTGTACTCTTCAGCCATCCGGCGGACTTTACACCCGTCTGCACCACCGAGTTTGTGGCTTTTCAGAAAAGATACGCAAAATTCAGGAACCTGAACTGCGAACTGATAGGTATGAGCGTTGACCAGGTTTTCGCCCACATAAAATGGGAAGAATGGATTAAAGATAACCTCAAGATAGAGATAGAATTTCCCATAATTGCGGATACTGGCAAGGTAGCCGAAACACTCGGCCTGATACACCCCGGGAAAGGTACAAATACAGTCAGGGCCGTCTTCATAGTGGACCCGGAAGCCAAGATGCGCCTTATACTTTATTATCCCCAGGAAATAGGCCGGAACATGGAAGAAATTCTAAGGGTAGTAGAGGCGCTTCAGATTGCTGACAAAAATAAAGTGGCAATACCTGCAAACTGGCCTAACAGCGAACTGGTAGGAAGCAACGTTATCATACCTCCCGCAACAGACGTCAAAACGGCAAAAGAACGTCTTAAAAAAGCAAAAGAGGGAGATTTTGAATGTTTTGACTGGTGGCTATGTCACAAAAAACTCAAATAGAAGATATTGAAAAAACGGTCAGAAAGCTTGAACAATTGTTACAGATACAGACAGAGCTTATGAAAGCATAAAATAGAAACCAGGTCTTAAATAAAAAAACAAGGCGGAAATCTCACACTTTCCGCCTTGTTTTCATTTCCTTCATTCAATTGCCGTATTAAGGTTTTTTTCTCCTCTCTTATATGCAAAACCGGAATTGCTGTCATAGTAAATTACGTATTCATATTCGACATCCGCTTTCATTTCCTGCTTCAACGCCTCTTTCTGTTCCCTTGTCTTTTCCTTCTTGGCACCGAGAAAAATATTCAGAAGTCCCGTAGGTTCCTTGTAAAGAGAATAGGTGATAAGAATATCATATGTCCCTTT
>DAOQVZ010000003.1:0-43165 GCA_035341815.1 bacterium | reverse complement strand
ATGTTCCTCCCTTGTTATAGGTAAATGTGTGTGTTTTTTCAGCCGCCGGATTGCTTCAGGATATTTGGTAAGCTTATCTCCTGCCGCGGATTTATGAATACTCCCTTTTATTATATCAGGCGCTTTTCAGACGTTAAATTTTTGTTGCTACCAGTACAGGGTGTCTCTCCTGCCGTCGGCATACATAACCCGCCAATATTTACTGGCAAGGTTGCTGTGTCTCTTGGTTGCCTCTATAAACCGGCTGGGGGTTGCAGCCTCCACGTGTCCGTCAGCGAAGAGCATGTTCATGGTGTTTGCATGCCTGAAATGTGCATAGTCTCCCTGGCTGAGCGTATAGTATTGATAGCCAAACCTTGTAGCAGACGGATTTATGTCGACAGCTTCGGCTATTAGCCAGAGATCCTGCTGGTATTGAGGAGTTTTATTAAAAAAATAGATGCAGTTGGGATAGAAACGGTCGCTGAATAATGTTTCATACCTTCGTGCATATATGGCCCTGTCGGCATCGTTATTGTTTTTGTCAAGCACGTAGGGTTTTGCGGAAGGGCAGACAACCAGGTTGGGGTCGATATATCCTTTCAAAGTATAAGGACTTTTCCACGTAGTAGCTAAAGCACCGGAGGGCATCCAGCCTTTAAAGTCCTCCGCGTAAAGAAGCAAACCCAACCCTATCTGTCTCAGGTTGTTCATGCAGACAGATGCTTTCGCCCTTGCCCTTGCTTTTGACAAAGCCGGCAGAAGCATTGCCGCAAGTATCGCAATGATTGCTATGACCACGAGAAGCTCTATCAGCGTAAACCCGCCTCTTCTGTCAAAACTTCTGCGGATGCATCTCTTTTTCTCTTTCATTTTTTTACCTCCTCTTTTCCCCAAACGTGCCATCAGTATGTACTATAAAGATCCCTCAAGGTATAATCCTTGCCCACACCGCAGTTGGGGAACGGGGTGGCTGGCAAATACCTAGAGGAAGAGTCAGTTGACCGGAGAACGTCGACCCACCTGGCGTTTCCTCCAACATACAGTACGTTCACTCCGTAAAGACTATGGTTGTAGTAATTATAGACTCTGCGCCATGCAGGGTCTGAGGCATATTGCCATATGTAGCCTGAATTCTGTGCTTTTGTATCTGCCATTATAGCGGTATCCGGATGAGTCTGAAGATTGAGCCCGTATGCATACGCGTAAGAACAAGTACCTGGTAATCCACGGCCATTCAAGGGCATCATAAGTTTGCCGGGTATGTCGGGGTCAGGTGTGGATGGCGTGCTCGGGCATATAAAAAGCTTGGCGTCCGTAACGTAAGCAGGACTGTCAAGGGCAGGATGGGCAACCCCTCCTTCATCCGGAACGGTCTGGCCTGTAAGCAGGGCCAGCGACCTGTTTGTTTTAGACTGAGCATCCTTTCCTTCTCTCTGGTCGAGTATGGGAAACCAGCCGCCCCAGTCCTGTGCATATATATGGAGCGCCAATCCCAGTTGTTTCAGGTTGGTTATGCACACGGCTCTCGATGCCCGTTCTTTCGCTCTTGCCAGGGCCGGCAGAAGCATTGCCGCAAGTATCGCTATGATGGCTATAACCACGAGAAGTTCTATCAGGGTAAATCCTTTATTTTTCTTATCCATTTTATCCACCCCCATTACAATTTTATATATACCTCCTTCTTGCACATTGCGGATACAGGATATTCCTTGCGTTTGCAGGTTTCTTCAAGCACTCAATTTATTCTTTTCACCACCTCCAGTTGTGTGTTTATTCAATTTCTCTTTCGAAACGAAAGCTTAACCAAAAACATCTGAAACGCGTAATTTTTGTAACATTGTAACAGTAAAGTTTTCATAGAAATTCTATTACACCTCTCTATATTCTGTCAAGTTTTTTTTGACACGCAATATACGGCAGAATAAAATTGAGGAAAGAAAAAAGGATTTTGAGTTCAAACAACTTCTTAAAATAAAAAAAGGAGAGATATATTATGGCTAAATCAAACATGATTTTTCCCGGGGTAAAATGGCAGAAGGGCAATCCCGCGGATTTCGGGTTCACAGGAGAAATTCTTGATGCGATAGACGGGAAAATGAAATTTGCAGAGGCAAACGGGGTATTGATACGCAACGGGTACCTTGTTGCCGAGTGGAATTATGCCGGTCCACGCGAAAAAACCGTTGAGATACAATCCTGTACGAAATCCATAACAAGCATGATGCTGGGGCTCGCAATTCGTGACGGCCTGGTTCCCGGGCTTGATGCGAAGGTAAAGGATTTCTGGCCAGGTTTTGAAGGAGGTCCGTACGCTGATAGGATAACATTCAGGCATCTTGTCACCATGACATCGGGGATATCGGCAGGGGCGCCCTACGTTCATCCCATGGAATATGTTGACCCGGGCAATATTGAGCCGGGCAAAGAATACCATTATACGAATGCCCAGCCAGTGGCCCTTGCGTGCGCATTGACGTATATCTATGGCAGGGAGCTTAAGGATGTCTTGATGGAAAAGGTGCTGGATGTTGTCGGAATGGAATATGAATTTGACTGGATGACCGGGGGCCAGGCACAGACCCCCAAAACTGTTATGACTTCCGATGTGAAAGAGGTTGCTGTAAATATCGGCTCATGGGGGACCTACTGGACGGCAAGCGACCTCGCAAGAATCGGACACCTGTATCTTAATGGAGGCAGTTGGAAAGACATGCAGTTGCTTCCCGCGGGGTTTGTCAGGGAAAGCTTTACCGATATCCCCCACAGGATTAATGCCTGGCGCAGGGGGACATGGTTGGAAAAGCAGCCTCAGAATGAAGATGGACAGGCAAAACTCGGTTACGGTTTGGGGTGGTGGACATCCAGGGGCAGTGATATAAAGTCCTGGAACATGGGAGGCAACGGCGGGCAGTTCTGCCTGGTTCTGCCTGAATATGGAGTTGTGATGACCAAGATAAACGGCTACCAGAAACTTCCGTTTATAAAAAGCTATGATTTTGTTACCTTGCTTGCCGGTTGCCTGAAATAATTATTCCCTTAAGCCTGTAAGACTTTCTGGTAGCCGCAGGCTTCAGCCTGCGAAAAGAAGTGCGATGGATCGCACTTCTGCAGAGGCATTTGAATCAGCGGGAGTTCTTCAGGTTGCCGGGGTTTGCAGAAATTTTTCTTACAATTTAAGCCTGTATAGCTCAACGGGATTATCCCAAAACCACTTTTTCAGAAGGGTGAGGGCCTGCTTTTCTGACATCGTTTCTTCCCGTATCCTTCTTCCCAGCACCTTCGCCATGCTCTCTCTTGCCATTACCAGGTGTCCGTAAACCTCTTCCACCGGCTTGTTGTAGTCTCCCCCGAACCCGATTATCCTGTTGGACGGGACGGTATCAATGGCTTCATCTAGGGCGTCCGCGGCACATTTCTCTGATATTATGTAGGTCCAGCAGAAATTGAGCCATACGTTGGAAAATCCCTTGGCAAGCATGAGGGTATCTCTTACCCAGGGATATCCGAGATGGTATATGTCGAACCTGATTGCGGGAAATCTTTGCAGAAGGGGTATGATGTGGAGCGGATGAAGTTTCCTGAAATCACCCCAGTAGCCCGTGTGGACGGCTACTGTCATATCCTGTTTTTCTGCAAAAGAGAGCGCCATGTCTATGACATAACTGTCAAAAATCATCGGGGAATAGTTCTTTCCCTGCCTGATTTTTGAGAATTCAGCGGCGGCTTTTTTCCTGTCAGGCTCCGAGTATGGAAGTGATTTCATCTTCAGCCCGACGGCGCCTTCTTTTTGGACCTTCGATATATAATACAGTATGGCGGAAACATAGTCGTCAAGGTTCTTTATCTCGCGGTTCTTTTTTATCTCGAGGGCCGGTTCAAAAAAAATGGGTGCGCCTGTTACCTGGTCCCTGACTATTTCAAGCCCGCCTATCAATGGCATTACAGGCGTGAAAATATCCCGGTCAAGGTCGGTTCTGCCGCACTGGTTGAGGCAGGTTTTTATTTTACAGGTGTCCATCAGGACTTTTCGGTATATTCCCGGCTTGTTGAATTTCTTCATCTTCTCCGAGATATCCCTGTATGTTTTGCCGCTTATATCATCCGCCCCGTAGAATTTCCGCGCTGCTATAAGTACTGCTCTTTGAATAAGATGTATGCCTTATGTTTTCCCAGTAAGGTGAAAAATCTTTCCATCTTTTCTCAAGCGGGATGCTCGTGTCGAAAAGGCTCTCGAAAATCTCAAGGGACATTCCTGCCCTCATGAGGTCGCCCCTTGTGTAGTGGCAGAAAAGGGTAAGCACGTCAACGTCAAGTGAAGTTCTTACTTCCTCGGGCGGGATATGTTCGTGTCCGTCTATAATTTCCATTCCTTCCATCGCTTGAAGAAGGTTCTTTTCAATTCCGTCAAATCCCTTTTTGTATAGATGTCCCATATTTCTGCGCTCTCCTATTTGCCCGACATCATTGCAGAGATATCTTCCTCAACAGTGCCTATGGGCTTGATGTTGAATTTGTCTACCAGAACCCTGGCGACATTGGGAGACAGAAAAGCCGGCAATGTGGGGCCGAGCCTCATTCCCTTGACTCCGAGGTAAAGAAGGGCCAGGAGGACTGCCACCGCTTTCTGTTCATACCACGCAATATCGTAAGAAACCGGCAGTTCGTTGATGTCTTTCAGCCCGAATGCCTCTTTCAGCTTCAGAGCGATGACGGCAAGGGAGTAAGAATCGTTGCACTGCCCGGCATCCAGTACGCGGGGAATCCCGCCGATATCTCCAAGTTTCAGCTTGTTGTACCGGTACTTTGCACAGCCTGCCGTCAGGATAACCGTATCTTTCGGCAGGTTCTCTGCTACTTGTGTAAAGTAATTACGGGAGGGGTGTCTGCCATCGCATCCGGCCATGACTATGAAACGCTTTATGGCTCCAGACTTGACTGCTTCAACTACCTTGTCCGCCAGGGCTATAACCTGGTTGTGGGCAAAACCGCCGACCAGTGTGCCGCTTTCCAGCTCTTGCGGCGCCTTGCAGGTCCTGGCAAGCTCTATCACTTTTGAAAAATCCTTGGAACCTCCCTTTTGCCTGTCAGGTATATGGGCGGCCCCGGGGTAACTGACAATCCCGGTGGTAAACAGCCTGCCCAGGTAAGTGTTTTCCTTCTTGACAGGTATCAGGCAGTTGGTGGTTAGAATTATCGGGCCGTTGAAGGACTCAAACTCCTTGTTTTGATGCCACCATGAACCGCCGTAATTGCCTATAAAATGCTTGTATTTCTTGAATGCAGGATAGTAGTTTGCCGGAAGCATTTCCCCGTGGGTATAGACATCTACGCCTGTTTCCTCGGTCTGTTTCAGCAATTCTTCCATGTCCTTGAGGTCGTGTCCGCTTATTAAAATGCCGGGATTTTTCCCGACGCCCAGGTTGACTTCTGTTATTTCGGGATGGCCGTAAGTCGATGTATTGGCCTGGTCAAGGAGAGCCATGGTTTTAACAGATGTTTCGCCGGCGCGCATCACCATGGCAACCATGTCGTCAACCGGCAGGTTTTTATTTGTTGAATCGAGGGCTTCCATGATAAAACCATAAATTTCTTCATTTTCATATCCCAGTACCGCCGCATGTTCGGCATATGCGGCTATACCCTTGCACCCGATTACCAGCAACTGGCGCAGTGAACGTACATCTTCGCTGTCGGAAGCGTTAATCCGCATCTCTTCCGATTTGGCCTTTTTAAGAATCTCCAGACGGTCCTCCGAATGCCATGTTGCGCAATCCGGCAATGATTCGGAAAATTCTTTTCCGTATTTTTTGCTGAAGGCGGAAAGGAAAATAGTTTTTATTTCTTCCCTGGCCTTCAATGCATCCTTTATCCTTGCGATAATGGCATCATCATCCCATGCCGCATTTGTGATAGTAACAAACAAAGCCTGGCAGATAAAATTTCCGAACTTTTTATCGACAGGCTCAATTTCCTTCAATCGTTCCCCGTAGAAAGAAATACCCTTGCATACGTGGATGAGCAGGTCCTGTATGTCGGCGGTTTCTTCGGGTTTCCCGCATACGCCCCTGACTGTGCATCCCTGGTTTCTTGCAGTTTCCTGGCATTGAAAACAGAACATAATTACCTCCTTGTTTTATCACTTGGTAAACTTTGTATTTGTGAAAAGTTAGACTGATTTTGTGTACGATTGGTTCTTTGTGATGAATTTTTCTCTTGAATTTGCTTTTCACACAACACACTTTAAATCGAATGCGTAAAGCTCGATTTCAAGTGTTCCCTTTCACTTTTAGAAATTTTCCAAACTTTTCTCGATTTAATATCAAATTCCTTTTCATCAAATACTCGCATCAACAATCTTTACAGTTTTCTCTCTTAAATCAGCTTTTTTATCAATAATATCTTTAATCTCTCTTATAATCTTCTTTATTTCATTTGGATCTTTACTTTTTGGCAATATGACTTCTCTTAATCGATTGCCAATGGTTGAAATAGTTGCTTGTACAAATGTTTTAGAATCAATTTGTTTTCTAACTATTTTACTGTTCAAAAGATAAAATAAGTAATAGGGATTGATAAATTCATCATCTAAAACCCTAAATTTCTTTACATGGCTTTGAATTATTATTTTTAAATCCAGTTTGGTAACCATAGCAGTTCTTCCAATTAGAAATGTTCCATCATTCACAAATAAAATATCATTTTCTTGTATATCCTGTGATATTTTGTATTGATTGTATACATCCTCTGAAACAGCTTTTACCGGATCAAATTTTATTTCCCAATTAACAATATCACTAGTTCTTACAAATGGAATTTCTCCTGTGCCATAAAATTGAGAACCTATTTCATTACCTCTACTGACTTGTAAAACTCCTTTATCTATTAAACTGCCAATGGATAACAATAAATATTTTCCGCTTTTTTTGAGCTTCTCTAACTCTTTGCAAATTTCAGGATTGTAATATTCGGGAATAAAAATGTGGTCATTTAATTCATCGTAAGTAATGCTAAATCCTAAACGGTCTTTTACGACTTTATTATTGTTTTTATACGAATTGAATTTTTTGGCAATTGTAGGAAGATCGTCATTCAGTATTTTTTCATTACTAAATTCATCTATTTTATATATTGGTTTCCCATTTTTATTATGGCCAACGTTATTTGCAATAGACATAAAAATTGATTTTGGTTTTTTGGTTGTCTTTTGTAAAAATAAAACACTTGTTTTTGTATGAGTGCTTGGTTGAAAAGTTTCTTGAGATAAACTCACAACACCAGTAATTGATGCTACTTTTGAAAGATACTCCCAAATATATCTATCGGATGGATTACCAAAAATTCCTTCAGGCAAAACAATACCGAGTCTTCCGCCTTCGCGCAGTAATTGTAAGCATCGTTCAATGAATAAAACTTGTGGAGATTGTTTATCAAGCAATTTATTTGTTTGTGTCCATTTATTACAGTTTTCCCATTTGCAACCAAGTTGATATTGACTTAATAAATCTTTTCCAATAACTGGTATTTTTGCTCCGAATGGCGGATTTGTAAGTATTGCATCAAAAGTACCAAGTATAATCTCTTCCCTAGCACCTCTATCCCATTTATTGGGTGTTTCCAAGCTATTTTCACAAAATATATGAAATTCATCATTGCCAAGTATTGAAAGATAAATTTTTGCGATTTTCGACAAGAAAGCATCTTTATCAATACCCATAATATGGAAATCTTTTTGATTATGTGAAATAAAATATCTTAGTGTATAAGCAAGAAAACCACCACTGCCGCAAGCTGGATCGATAATTCTCTCTCCTGGCTGTGGAGCTAAAAAATCAATCATCATTTGTACAACATTTCTTGGTGTAAAAAATTGTCCCTCTCCACCCCTAAAAGAAGTTCCTATTAATTCTTCAAAAGCATCACCAATAACATCTCTATTAGCACTTATAATTGAAAACTCTTCCAATTTTGAGACTATAAATGATAGTTCTTCTGGTTTTATTTCAATTTTTTCGTTTTGCTCAAAAATACCAGAATATTTTTTTTTAACTTTTTCGAATAAATGATTTATTCGTTTTTGAAAAATCTCATAATTATCTTCAGGACGATTAGAAAAATCAGTTATTCCGCTACTATTTTTTTCATCATAAATCTTACAAAACAGAAGTCGCATTATATTTTGTGCGATTTTTTCATCTCTTGTGATACCAGTAACATTACCGGCAAAATAATCTCGAATTTCCCTAAATATAGATTTAAGATTGTTTATTGGTTTTAAATCGTCAATATTAATCAATTTTTTGACTTTTGTTTTTTCGGCAATATTAAATAAATTTTGTGTTTGCATAAGAAATTATTTACACCTTTCATGAGCGCGTACCACAAATTCCATAAAGTCAAGGGTTTCATCTAATGAATGGTCAGTCATAGAAATATTACACCATCTATGACCATATCTTACATTATTTGAATTATGTTTTATATAATTTTCAACAAGAGGGTGTACATGCATTATTTGAATACTTGAATCATCACCTTCTTCCTTTTTAGATGAATGCCATGCTGGTTGCCATGTTTTACCTCTTTCTGATTTTCTAAAACCTTCTAAATCTTTTGAGATGTTAAGAAGACAAACTGGACATTTAACAATATTTTCTTTATTTTTTGGGAAAATATTTGTTGGCAATGAAATGTTTTTATCAATATTTTGTTCTTTTAGTTTTTGCCAAATATTTTTATAAATAATATCAAAATCAGCCATGTATAAATCAATAGCCAAAGCAATTCCCAAAATAGCATAAGTCTCAACAGAATCCCACCAATTACATGCCTCAAGAGCAGGAATTACACAAGAGTTTTGTGTCCACAATATATCGGACCAATGTTTTAAAGTGTTAATATGCGGATACCAATGTTCTGGAAGTGCGACAAATCTTTCAGGCATTTCATGTGCCCTATCCGCAGGAAATTTTAACTCTCTGCCTTGTGAGTCCTTAACTACAAAAACTAAAATCTGACCATCATCTTGTCCGCGAATTTCTATTCTTTCAATTTTTCTTGCAAAATCTGGTTTATTTTCTGCAACAATTAAAGGATGCCACCTCAAATTTCTATTTGAAAATGGAGCTTTGCCTTGTCGGCCTCTTGTGCATAAAGCATCCCTTTGTATCTTTCCACCACCAAGTCCCAATCCGCCATCTCTGGTGTAACTAATTTTGCCGTATTCTTTTTTAAATGTTTTTTTAGATTCCTCGGAGGGGATAAAATCGTAAATAGTTTGGGATATCGAATTGCACAGTTCAATAACCTTATTATCCAATTCTGTTAGAAAACTGGCACTTATTGTTCTTCCTTTAGCCATATTGTCAATAAAAATTTGAGGGTATTTAAATGATATGTTATTTTTTCAGTATAATTATACTCCAAAAGACGAAAACATTCAAATGATGAAAATCAATGAAAAGCCCCCTTTTAATAAACCAAGTAATAATGGGTAAAAACAGAAGCAAATTTTGGCGGAGAGAGAGGGATTCGAACCCCCGGTACCCTTGCGGGCACAGCCGCTTTCGAGGCGGCCGCTTTCAACCGCTCAGCCATCTCTCCGAAAACGCATATCAAGCTCTTTATTATACCCTGCAATCAAGAGCATGTAAGCAGGCAAACAGGATTCAGCCTGAGTTTGCAATCTACAATTTTATATTTTTTTTGTAGCGGTCTCCCGGAGAAGCCCGGGATAAAGCATTTATGCGACGGTTTTACGAAGTGCGACATGTCCCGTTATACGGGATAAATCGCTTGCCCCGGGTTTTTCCGGGGTTTACTCCGTGAGGAGCACCGCTGCAAAAGATACTGAATAGAAACATTTCAGGATGACAAACATAAAAATCCGTCTCCCGTTATTTGGCGAATTTTAAAAAACCGGCGTTTTCAACCCGGAAAATCTGACTGCCTGTCGGCACCCATGCGAACCATCCTGCCTTTTTCCATGCGCCTATGTTGAAGGCAAGCTGTTCCACGTCCGCGGGGTTTATGCTCATGAGAGAAAACGGGATTTTCATCTCGGCTGTCCATTCCTTCTTTTCATCGTCCAGTATTAGTATTCTGTACTCAATGCCTTTTTCAAGCTTGCTGACTATTTCGTGAGGCATTCCGAAGAGGTTGTTGACTGCAAACGTGCCGTCATACCGGGCTGTTATGGAGTATATAGGGCCGGTTACCATGTCGTCTATCCACCATTTGCGGCTCGCGGTTGTATGCTGGCTTTCTGTCGCCACTTCGAAGATTGGTACGTGTTTTTGAAGCCTCTGCGGCATGTCCCGGGTGTACGGGTCCGGTTGGTGCTTTATTCCCACGTAGAGGTTGTCGGTGTCATAGGTAAGCCATGCGAAGCTTTTAGCCCCTGGCGTATCTTTCCCCGAATGTTCCCTGTTTACGGCCATGGCTTTTTTCATGTCCAGACCAAGCCATTCGTCCCCATCAAGCTTTCCGTCTATCCGGACCGGGTTTTTCCTGGCAGTCACCGTGTAATAGAGCGGAGGCGCTACCCTCTTAAGGGGAGCCATAAAAGTAGATGAACTCTGCTTCAGGGGCGTCCAGTCCGGCTTGTAATACCTGCCTATATCCTCTTTGGTCCTGTTTATGGGCCAGCTTGCGCGAAGAGAATCTTTATATACGCCGATACCTTCCATGGCCAGCGGTTCGCAACCTGTAAGTCCGTAAACGGGAGAGCCAGGCCTGATACTGAAATTCGCCTGTTTCCTGTCCAAAAAGAAAGGCTCATCTCCGTCCCAGTTGTTTCTTATGAAGTTATCTTCCTTGATGCCGGCGGCCAAAGACAGGAAAGGTCCCCCCGTGTTGATGTTGCGCTCAATGAAGTTGTTCTGTGCCCATCCCACAGGTTTCTGCCTGTAGAGCAGGTCAAAAAGCTGGGGGTACCTGTAACTCCACGGGGGCTGTTTGTACCTTACCCTTGTGAGGTACCTGGCCGCAAGGGTTGATATCCTGTCTGCAAGAGGTTCTCCGTCAGGAGTGTAGAACAGCCCCGACCTGTCGCCCTGGTAGATGCTCCGTATCTCAGCGTCCACGAATATGTTGTTTTCTATGCGGTTTTCCGGCTGCGGGTTGGCAATCCCGTTGGGGAACCTGTAGAAGAAGTTCTTTTCTATTACCAGCCCTCCGTTTATGGCATCCACGTGTATACCGTTCAGTCCCTGGGTAAGGTTTGGAGACGAGTGGTAGCATATGTGGTGGAAGAAGTTATTTCTTATGACAGTTCCCCTGCTCATAAGGTACCATGGTTCTCCGTAAATATACATGGCTCCGAGCTCCCTGCCTTCGTAGACAACGTCATGCAGTTCGTTGAACTCTATCACGTGGTCGTTTTCATCGAAGAGTATCGCCTGCATGGGGGTATCATGTATGACATTGTGGGAAACCCTCTGACCAATGCCTTTGACAAGAACGGCCTGCCTGTAACCACCGTCGAACTTGTTGAAGCTGTATATGTGGTTGTTTTCCACCAGGTGGCCTGCAGGTATGAGCTTGTTCCTGTCGCCGCCGCCCAGGGTGACCCCGCCTTCCGCCATGTTGTACATGTCGCACCCGACAATCTTGTGGTTCCAGCCGTCCTTTATGTTTACCGCCCACTGGCCGGTATTTCGGATAGTACAGCCGGCAACGAGAACGTTATTGCCTTTATCCAGGTTGATGGCGTTGCTGCGTGTTACCTCGAGGGTCAGGTTCGAAAGGGCCACGTGGGAAGCGTTGTCAGTTATTACCAGGGGCGTATTGAGAGTGGAGACCATTATGTCGCTTTTGACCGGGTCGGAAACCGGGTAGAAATAGAGTTTTCCGTCATCCCTGTCGAGGTACCATTCTCCCGGAGAGTCCAGTTCGCTCAGCGCGTTGTACACGTAGTATGGAGCGTTCTGCTTCACGCGTATGACGTACCTTACCGTATATCCTTCTGGGTACCTTTTGTCCGGGCCAAGGTTGATTATCTTCTTCTCCGTGTCGATGGAATCTATCCTCGTGTGCGTTTTCTCATATTCGTAGGCGAAATACCCGTGTATCCAGATATCTTTCTCTTTTGTCCACCTTTCCGGCCTGTCCCCCTCGTAGCAGAACCTTCCGTTCTGGTATATACCCGTTTTTGCCGACTGGCCTCTCAAGACCCCGTCTCCCTCAGAGGTAACAAGTCTTGCCACCCTTTCGTGTCCTTCGTTGGGCCACCTTGCAAGCTGCATGCGCTTGCCGTTACAGAAGAGTTCAAGCGCGGCGAGGTTTGATTTCCCGTGGCTTCCCCTGTTCAACAGCTCACCGTAGTCTGTTATACCGGCTTCCTTGAGGTCGGCAACCCAGACCTTTCCTCTCGATTCCACGGGCAGGCGGCTGATAATGGCCTCGTTCCTGAGGAGCTTGAAATTGGTTACCTGTCTGCCGCCTATGACCCTGGCTTCTTCCCCGGGATAGCTTCTGTATACCACGGGCGCAGATTCCGTTCCTGAATCTTCTTTCCCAAGGGTAATGCTTTCGGTTATGTAATACCTTCCGCCCCTGAGGTATAAGACAATTCCTTCTTCCGGCATGCCGTTTGCCTTAATCTTTCTTACTTCCTCCTGCGCCCTTTTTATTGTTGCGAAAGGTTTATTTTTCGTACCAGGATTGCCGTCGTTTCCTTCAGGGGATACGTACAGTGCCTGCTTTGGTCCGTTTAACCATACGGCGAGTTTTTCCTGCCTGTTTTTCACCGTCACCCCGTCTGCTAAACCGTCTATCTCCTCGAGCCTGTCACGCAAATCCAGCCTGTATCCCTCGTGGGGCAGGGGAGAATTCTCCTGTTCTACGAGGAGTTTGGAATATATTTCCCTTGCGGAGGAGTACTTCTTTTCCTCCCTGTAGGCGTCTCCGTTTTTCAGGCGGGCTGTGAAAAGATGGTGTTCAAGGGCTCCCTGTGTTTTGAGCACCTGTTCGTAGAGGCTCCTCTCTTTCGCACGGTTGTTCTGTTCCGCGTAAACCTGCGCCTGCCGGAAAAGCCCGTATATCCTGTAATATGGCGACAGGTTGTCGAGTTTGAATATTTCCCCGTAGGTCTTATGGGCATTTGCATAATCCTTCTCCATCCGGTAGCTCTCTGCCATGTTGAAAAGAGCCATCTCGCTTCCATATCCCGGCAGTCCTTTCATCCTGGCGTATTGTGAGCGGGCGTTCTTGTAATCTCCCTGTTTGATATAAGCATCTGCTTTTGAAAATATCTCCTCCCGGGAAACTACTATCTCTTCCTGTTTAAGTGCCCTGTTATATATGACCACTTCGTCTATATCCAGCTTTGCCGAACCTACCCCGTGTTCCGAATACCCTATCTTGAAGGGAATCTTTGAAGGCACATATTCTCCTTCAAATCTTTCTGCTTTTACCTGTTGTTTCTTTTCATTCCTCATGGTCATGCTGCGCTCGGCCAGCTGGCCGTTGACGTAAATGTTCATTTCCGTGCCGTCAAAAGTGACCACAAGGTGGTGCCATACGTTCTCGGCAAGGGGAGTTTTCGTAGAGGCTATGGTGGCCCCGTTGGGCTGACCGATTTCAAAACTCAGGGTGGTTGGCTGTTCGTACATGGTCAGGATTCTCCAGCCCTGGGTGTATCCTGAAACTGCAAGGATGGAGCCATTTATATACTTGCTCGCCGGGAGTATGCTTCCGGGCCCCTGCCTGCGGAACCAGACCTCTGCGGAGAACTGCTTGTTTTCCATGTTGCATGTTTCGCCCTGGTAAAATCCCCTGTCCAGTCTCACCGCCTTCTTCTCCGGCCACCTGCCTTCTATGACCTGCATATCGTCGAAGACCTCCTTTGTCACGGGGTCTTTGTAAGGGGTGTATGTGAGGTTCTTTCCGTTCCTGCCAAGGTCGGCCACGATGCTCTTACCGTCTTTGACGTCCTCAAAGGTGTAGTATCTCACGACGCTTTTGTCCTGTTTCAGGGCGTCCCTTCTTTTCAGCCACTGGCTGTACCCTTCGCTCTCAGCGTGCAGATTGAAAACAAGCAACATCAATACTGCAAATGCAAAACCTGATATTCTTCGCATTAAGACCTCCTTTTGTCTAAGATCCTGAACAAAGGCATTTCAATATGACAAGCATAAAAGTGGGATAAATCCTTTATCCCGTCAGGGACACCGCTACAAAAGACTCACTCCAACGTACCTTAAAAGGTGCACGCTCACGGTGTAAACGGCTACAAGTTTTCTTCAATCCGGTAGCCGCAGGCTTCTTTATCCCGTGAAACGGGAAGCCTGCGAAACAAGAAGTGCCATAAATGGCACCGCTACAAAAACGAGATCCTGAATAGAAACATTTCAGGATGAAAAGTTTATCTGCTGCCATAGTTTCCGGCAGAAAGATTTTTTTCCACGTACTTTGCAAGGATGTCAACCTCAATGTTAAGCGCATCCCCGGGGTTCCTGTATCTCAGGTTCGTGTTATCAAGCGTAAAAGGCACCAGGAAAATCTTCACTTCACTGTTTTTCAGTTCAGCTATGGTCAAAGATATGCCTTCGACGCCAATGGAGCCTCTGTTCACCGCGTATCTTTCAAATCCCCGGGGAATGTCAAAGGCAAGAATTACCGACCCTCCCTGCCTGTCGAGCCTTTTAAGCCTGGCCGTGAAATCTATGTGTCCTGTCAGAAAATGTCCGCCTATCTTGTCGCCCATTTTGAGGGCGGTTTCAAGGTTCACGCAGCCGCCGGTTATCATGGAACCGAGGTTGGTTTCTCTCCGCGTTTGTGTGCTGAGTGATGCTTTAAAGATATCTCCCGAAATTTTTTCCGCGGTCAGGCAGACTCCGTTTACGGCTATGCTGTCTCCCTCTTTTATGTCTCCGGCGATTTTCGGGCACAGGATTTCGCATACGGAAAAACCTCCTTCTTCTGACAGCTTTTTTACCTTTCCGACCTCTTCAATTATTCCTGAAAACATGGTGTGCCCCTTATCATTATGTCCTGCCCGAACATCTTTGTTTCCCTTATTTTTATTTCCACCGCTTCCGATATTTTTTCTTTATGCCTGCCTCCAATGGATGTTATCGCCCTGTTGTCTCCGAGAATTTTACTGCTGCAGAAAATAATTGCTTCGTCAGCAGTTTTGGCTTCCCAGAAACGGGTGATGGTATTGCTCCCTCCTTCAACAATTATTATTCCGATATCCTTCTGGTAAAGAGCCGTCAATAATTGCTTCATGTCGAACAACCCGTTTTCTGTCTGAAGAACAAGGACTTCACAGTTTTTTCTCCTCTCAAAAAGAGATATTTTTTCCTCCTGGGCTTTATCCGATGTCACGATAAGGATACCTGTATTGGAATTGTTCCAGATATTGCCCTGCTGAGGCATTTTCATCTGAGGGTCGAGGATTATTTTACGGTACCTTTTTCTGCTTTCCATTTTTGCCGGATGAAAAGAAGGGAAAGAGTAGTCGAGGAAAGGATTGTCTTTCAATACGGTATTTATGCCTGCAATGATTCCGTCTGCCTCAAAACGGAGTTTTTTGACATACTGCCTCGCGGATTCTCCTGTTATCCACTTGGAATCTCCCCTAACTGTAGCCGTTTTCCCGTCGAGAGTCTGTGCCCATTTAAGTATTACATAAGGCCTTTTTTGTTCAATGTTCAGTATATATGAACTGTTTAATTCCGCAGCCTGTTTTTCCATGCTTCCAAGGCGCACTTTTATTCCGTTTTTTTCAAGTTCCTCAATGCCTTTTCCGCTTACCAGGGGGTTGGGGTCTTTCATTGAACATATGACTTCCTTTATTCCTGCTTTTATTATTGCTTCGGTGCATGGAGGGGTTTTGCCGTAATGGCAGCAGGGCTCAAGGTTGACGTATAAAGAAGCTCCTTTAGTTTTCCCTTTTGCTTTTCGGATGGCCTCTGTCTCTGCATGGGGCATCCCCCATGCCCGGTGATAGCCTTCTCCAAGTATCCTTCCTCCTTTTGCAACAACCGCTCCTACAAGCGGATTGGGGCTTACCAGCCCCCTGCCTCTTTCTGCCAGCTTTAGAGCAGTTTTAATAAAATCTTCCCTGTTAAACATGAAGGTTTTCAGCCTCCTATATCCATCACGCACTTAAGAACTTCTCCATTTTTTACCATGGAGATGCCCTCGTTTATTTTTTCGAGAGGAAGAATTGTTGAAATAAACTTCCCTGCTTCTATCTTGTGGCTGGCTATAAGTTCTGCCGCTTTCACGTAATCCCGCCTGTTGGATGCAAAGGCGCCGAATACGGAAAGTTCCTTGTAGTGGATAATATTTGAATCAATACTTATCACCGAGTTGTCCTTGGGCAGTCCGCCGAAAAGGCTTATCCTCCCCTTTGACCCGAGTATTTCCAGTCCTTCCGCCTGTGCCTGTTTTGAAGGGCATGCCGTTATGACGACATCGGCTCCGTAACCGCCTGTAAGTTTAAGAACCTCTTCTTTCAGGCTTGTTTTTGCAGGGTCCAGAAGTATCAGCCCTGCAAACTGTTTGCCGAACTTTTCAAGACGGTCATAGGCGGGGTCTGACACTATTACCCTGTCGGCGCCGGATGCCTGTGCGAGAACAGCGTGCATGAGCCCTATGGGACCTCCTCCGTAGATGACGACGGTGTCGCCTTTACCTATGTTGAGGTAATTCTGTCCGTTTATTGCGCAGGAAAGTGCTTCTATCAGGGCGCCTTCTTTGAGTGAAATATTGTCCGGCAGTTTCAGTACGGATTTCTGTTTGACGCCTTCGGCAGGGACCGAGACATATTCCGCAAAACCTCCCGGGTAGAAATACCCTATGGCTTTCGTATCGGGGCAAAGGTTATAAAGTCCCTTGATGCACATCTTGCATTTGCCGCACCCTATAGATGTGACCACTGTGACTTTATCTCCAACTTTTAATCCGGGTTCATTAACGCCTGAACCTATCTGTGCAACAGTTCCGGATATTTCATGTCCTATGACCGCGGGAGGAATTACTTTTTTATGCCCGCTGAAATATATCCTTACGTCCGTTCCGCAAATGGCGCAGTAATGTACTTTTACCAGGACTTCGCCTTCCTTGCATGCCGGTTTTTCTATTTCTTCTATGCGAATGTCCTGGATGCCGTGGTATACAGCCGCTTTCATATTAACCTCCGCGCATGTTAAAATATCGTTTATGAAAAAAACATCCCTTCTTTTTTTTCTTATCCTCTTCTGTCCATGCAGAGGGATTTATTCTCTTCCCATCTCTCTTTATTTTACACCAGATAGCGGAACAGACCAAATAATTATGGACCTTGTCAGCCGGGCGGAAAAATCCGTTTATATCGCAAGCTATTCTTTTTCATGGGAGAAACTGGCAGACGAGCTTAACAAAAAAGGTCATTTGGACGTAAAAATCATAGTAGATAAACAGCCTCCTGCTATTTGCAAAAAGGCAGAAGTGAAGGTTGATGGAAAAAGCTCCCTTTTTCACCCGAAGCTGATGATAGTTGACGGCAGGTTTATTTTGACAGGCTCGGGCAATTTTACTGAAAGCGGCTTCTTCCTGCACCACAACAATTTCCTGCTTTTGGAAGATGAAAGAATTGGGCGTTTTCTGACGGAAAAATTCCATTCATGGTGGCAGGATAAACCGGTTGACGGCGAATATAAAAAAGATAATATCCATATTGGCTTTTCACCCGAAAACGATTGTGAAGAAATTATATCCGAAGCGGTTTCTTCTGCAAGTGAAACCATTTATTTCGCACTTTACCATTTCACTTCTGAAAAGCTTGCCTCGGCTATGATAAAAAGGAAACTTGCCGGCGTAAATGTCTGCGGAATGATAGAAAACTTCAGCGTGGAACCCCATTCTGTTTTTGGCAGTCTGAAAAATTTTGGATGCGTTGTAAGAAGGAGCAACAGGGCGGGATACATGCACGATAAATTTATTGTTGTCGACGGCGAGACTGTTATCACGGGTTCATACAACCTTACGGCTGCAGCCAGAAGGAATAACGAAGCAGTGATAATCATAAAGGACAAAAAACTTGCTTCAGAATTCATGAAAGAATGGAAAAGAATGTGGCGCTGTAACAGTCTTCCCTGATGCGGATGTAATTGACAAAATCTTCAATAAATGTTTTTATTAAGTTAAAAGCTTGTATAAATTTGAGGAGGCTGCAAATGGATAAGAAATGCATGGAAAGAGGAATAGAAAATCTTTCAGCTGAATTCGGTGAAAAAAGGGTAAAGAAGGCGGTTGAAGCCGTCAAGCAATTCCAGGTTGACGTGCCTTCGTGGACTCTCGGACCTTTTGGCGGCGGCAGGTTCGGAGATTACACTTCTCCCGGCTATGCCCGCAACATATACGAGAAGCTCGACGATGCGGCTTTTATCAACAAACTGACAGGAGCCGCTTCAATGGTGGCCACCCACATACTGTGGGATTTTTCAGAAGACGGAATGGAAGGCAATTTTGAAATAGCCAGGAAAGTAAGAGACGAATGCAGGGAGAGAGGGTTGTACCTGGGCGGGGTAAGTCCCTCGTATTTTCTGAAAGGTTCCGAAAACGGAAGTTTTATTTCCCCCTGCCCGAAAACACGCAAGAGATACGTGGAGCAGACAATTCTCGGAGGCAAGATTGCAAAGGAGCTGGGCAACAAAGTTCTGGGGCTCTGGTTTCCCGATGGTTCTCTCTATCCCGGCCAGGTGGAACTGAGGGATTCTTACGAACTGATGAAGAAGACCCTTAAAGAAAGCTACGCGGGCATTCCGAAAGATGTTCTTATCCTTATAGAATACAAGGTGTTTGAGCCGAATACCTACAGTACCGTAATACCGGACTGGGGAACTGCCTTTGTTCTTGCGAGAGCGCTCGGAGAAAATGTCGGCGCACTGATAGACCTGGGCCACCACCATCCCATAGCCAACGTGGAACAGATAGTGGCCATGCTTATCGCCGAGAAGATGAGAAGCGGGTTCCATTTCAACATAAGCTATGCCCTCGATGATGACCAGTCCGTCGAGCCCAACCAGCAGATGGCAAGGATATTTTATGAACTATACAGGGGAGGCGCTGTTGCGGGTTCGACTTCCAGGAACTGGGCGTACATGCTGGACCAGGCAAGCGGCAAGGAGAACAGGGTTCACGCTATAATACATTCCATAGATTCTCTCCACCTGTCTCTTGCAAAAGCTGCCCTGGTTGATTCAGAAAAGATACAAGAAGCCCGCAAGTCAGGCGAAATCATGCTGGCCAACAGGATTTTCAACGATGCCATAATAAACGCCGACGTGAGGTCCATCGTGGCAAAAGCCCGCATGGAAAAAGATTTGCCGGTTGACCCCGTGGAAGCCTACGTGAAGAGCGGATACCAGAAAAAAATCGAGTCTGCAAGGGCATAATTATTTTTATCTGCCTTCGGGGAAAGCAATGGGCCTTGCCATGGGAGAGACGCTGTTTTTCTCCTGCAACTTTTATTGTTGAATTTTTCGCTTGACAGTTTTTTATAGGGGTGGTAAAATTGATGTTGATAAAGCAGTGAATGAAGTCAAAACAGGGAGGGAGAAATGGGAAAGATTTTGATTAAAGGTGCAGTTGTTAGGCAGCCGGGATGCATGTATTATGTTGACGGAGCGGGAAATGTATGTGAAGCGAAGATGGCCCGCGGCGGGAAAAAGAAGAAAGTAACAGCAAAAAAAGCTGCTCCCAAGAAGAAAGCCCGCAAAAAATAATATATAGATAAAATTAAAAATAGCAGTAAAAAGGGCGCCGAAGAAATTCAGCGCCCTTTTTATTTTTAAACGACATTTCTTCTTTTTCCGCTTGACAAAAAAGGGGAAAAATGTTTTTATTATAATGTATTTAATGTAAAAACCCAGTTGACTGCCTGGGTATTTTACAAAAACCATGAAGAAAATATTTCTTCTCTTTCTATCTCTTTTCTTCTTTTATCAATTTTCTTCCTTCTGCTACGAATGCGGCCAGGCTCCTCCCACAAAGGAAATCCAGAGGCGAAAAGCAGGAGAGGGCTTTCCTCCTCTGCCTCTTCCCGCAACCCCTCTTAGGAGAAGCGAAAAGAAAAATCCGCCTGCTCCTCCAGTGCTTGTCGGCAAGGTTGTATCGGGTCCCGACGCCCCGTGGACGAGGGCGAAAAATGACGTCGAGAACCTTCTTAAGCTCGCATCGGGACAGCTTGGGATACCATACAGAAGCGTCAAGGTGAGGCTTGACCAGTTTTCCTTCGACCCAGACGAAATCCCTGTTCTTTACATAACATCGGTAGAACCTTTTGCCCCTGACATCTCTCTTCTTCCCAAAATAAAAAGCTACCTTGAAAGAGGAGGTTTTATATGGGCAAATGCTTCCTCTGGCAGCCCTGATTTTACAAAAGGGTTCACTGAACTGATGTCGCAGATATTTCCGGACAGGAATTTTTACGCCATATACGGCAACCATCCTCTCAGGGGATGTTTCCACAATATTTCGAGCGTGAAAATCATGAAGGAGGGAGTGGAATCCCCGGGAGAGCTTGACCTGCGGGTGTTGAACCTGGGATGCAGGTCTGCGGTTATCCTTACCTCTCATGATATAGGATGCGGATGGGCAATGCATACCCACCAGTGGGGTACCAGGTATGTTCCGGAAGATGCCGTCAAGATAGGCGTAAACATGCTGACTTACACTCTGGGCTGGATAGAGACCGGCAGGCTGTTCGGATACATGCCGGTATATTCGGAAAAGACTGAAAAAAAAGGAGGAAGAATCTATATAGGGCAGATTGTTCATTCGGGAGACTGGGACCCCCATCCGTCTTCTCTCGGCAAGATACTTGTCAGGGTGGCCCGGGATACGAAGTCTGCAGTCTACCTTGAAAAACTCAACGTAGACCTCAAAAAAGATTCTCTTGAAAATATCCCCCTTCTTTACATTACCGGACATTTTGACCCGAAGCTGGGCGGCAGCGAAAAACAGAAGTTGAGGAAATTTTTGCTTTCAGGAGGAGCTCTAATAGCCGACAGCTGCTGCGGCAGCAAGGATTTCACAGAAAGTTTCAGGGGTCTCATGGCGGAGATTCTTCCGGAAGCCGATAACGTGAGGTGGGATATTAACCATCCTCTTTACAACGTTCCTTTCAAGACTGAAAAATTCCTGTACACTTTTGAATCGGACGGGCCGCCCTTTGAGATATACAGGCTCAAAGGCCTGCCTGCGGTCATCTTCTCTCCCTACAGTTTCGGAAGCGGCTGGGAAGGCATTCCCCGTCCTTACATAAAAGCGATAACAGACAGCCAGTCCATGGAACTGGGAGTCAACGTGATAACATACCTTATCACACACTAAAACAATGGAAGAAACAGAAATTCTCGGAGAACTCAAGGAAGTCAGGGAAAAAATACTTGCAGAAATCCACAAGGTCATAGTCGGGCAGGACGCTATAATAGAGGAAATATTGACGGGCCTTTTTGCAGGGGGCCACTGTCTCCTTGTCGGCGTGCCCGGACTTGCAAAAACGCTCATGGTCAAAACGCTTGCCCGGATTCTCGACCTCAATTTCAAAAGAATACAGTTTACTCCTGACCTTATGCCTTCGGACATAACGGGAACCGAGGTAATAGAAGAAGACAAGATTTCCAGGAGCCGGAGCCTGCGGTTCATACAGGGGCCCATATTTGCCAACCTGATACTGGCAGATGAAATTAACCGCACTCCTCCCAAAACCCAGGCCGCCCTGCTCGAAGCCATGCAGGAGTTCAACGTTACGGTGGGAGGACAGGTTCACAAATTGCCTTATCCTTTTCTTGTCATGGCCACCCAGAACCCGATAGAACTGGAGGGAACTTATCCTCTGCCCGAAGCCCAGCTTGACAGGTTCATGCTCAGCATTGTAATGGACTATCCCGATGAAAGCCAGGAAAAGAAAATCGTTGAGAGCACCACCGGTTTCATGGAGGCGGATGTCAGAAAGGTCATAAGCGGCGAAGACATAAAAAAGTACCAGGAACTTGTCAAAAAGATACCGGTCTCGGATTATGTCATATCTTACGGAGTCAACCTTGTAAGAAGCACGCGTCCCAGAGAGACGGGCAGCCCTGAGTTTGTTTCAAACCACGTAAGCTGGGGAGCGGGTCCGAGGGCGGCTCAGCACCTTGTTCTTGCAGCAAAAGCCAGGGCCGCGATGCGCGGAGATGTGAATGTTTCAATAAACGATATAAGGAAAGTTGCAAGCGGGGCCTTGCGCCACAGGATATTTACAAATTTCAACGCTGATGCGGAAGGGATAAACTCTTCCCGCATAGTGGAATACCTGCTTGAAGAAAAGAAAGAAGTTTCATAAATGGCAAACAACAATATTTTCGATCCCGGTCTTCTCGTAAAATTCTCTAACCTTCCCCTTATTGCAAAAACCGTAGTTGAAGGTTTCATTTCCGGCCTGCATAAAAGTCCCCACAGGGGGTTCAGCGTAGAGTTTTCAGAACACAGGGAGTATACGCCCGGGGAGGACCTGAGGTACCTTGACTGGAAGGTCTTCGGAAGAACGGACAGGTTCTATGTAAAGGTTTTCAGAGAGGAGACCAACCTTAAGGCGTACATACTCCTTGACACAAGCAATTCGATGAATTACGGCAGCAGGTCAGTGACAAAACTTCAGTACGGAGTAATGCTTGCTTCCATTCTCAGCTATCTCATGGTCAAGCAGAAGGATGCGGTAGGCCTTGTGACTTTTGACACGGAGGTAAGGGAATTCATCAAGCCCATGTCTACAGTATCACACCTGCAGAATATCTTCGGCGCCCTTGAAAAGACAGAGGCCGGCGGGGAGACGTCTCTCGGAACCGTGCTGAACAGAATCGCCCTTAACATAAAAAAACGCAGTCTTATAATTCTTTTGTCGGACCTGATGGACGACCAGGGAGAAATCATCAGGGGGCTTTCACATTTCCGTCACCGCCATAACGAGGTTATCGTTCTTCACCTGCTCGACCCTGCCGAGCACGAACTTCCTTTTGACGGAGACTGCGAATTCAGGGACATGGAAAGCGGGGAAAGGGTTCTTGCCGGAGTACCATATGTCAGGAAAGCTTACCTGAAACTTATGCAGGAGTTTCTCGATTCCATTCGCAAGAGCTGCGGGGAAAACAGAATAGAATATGCCATGACTTCAACCGATGTGGCTTTTGACTCTTTTTTGCACAGCTACCTGAAATCAAGATAAAAAGAATGGGAAACGCTGCAGTACCGGTTGGTTCCTAATATGCAATGATTATTTATGGTTCTTTAAATTTTAACAAGTATTTATTTCACTAAAATGGGCTTTTTATATCCTTATTTCCTATGGGCGCTCGCAGGTATTTCCCTGCCTGTACTCATTCATCTTTTCAGCAGGAAAAAAGGCAAGCCGGTTCTTTTCCCCTCTTTGAGATTTCTCAAGGCTGCCCGTTCCATGACAGGAAGAAGGAAAAAAATAGAAGAAATAATTATACTGGTTTTGAGAACGCTTCTTTTATTTTCCCTGCTCATTATCCTTTCCGGCCCTGTATTGAAAGTAAGTTCTCCGTTTTCACGGGAAGGGCACATCATTTTCATCGTGGATGACTCCTTCAGCATGGATGCCTCGGCCGGACTTTCTTCTTCGGAAAAATTGAAAGACGTGCTCTCCGAAGCCCTTTCTTTTATAAGAAAACCTGCCAGGCTTGCGCTTATATACCTGAGCGGTGAGGTTTTTCCTTTCACGCACAATTATTCCGAGGCGGCTTCTTTTATAAAAAGAAAGGATATTTCCTGGCAGGCGGGCAACTTGCCTCTCGCCATGGAAAAAGCTCTTAAGATGCTTGAAAAAGAAAGGGGAGACAAAATCATATGCTTCTTTACGGACCTTCAGAAAAGACCGTGGAACGATGTTTCTTTTCCGGAGTTTGGCAAAAAGAATGTAAGATTTCTCGTTTTTGACACCGGGAATGCCGGTATAAATAACGCGGGTTTCAAAAGGATATATTTTATCCCGGGAAGTTCCGGCATAACCGCAGAAATACAAAATTGGGGAGACAGGGAAACATCTGCAGAAATAGCCGTGAGCGGCGGGCAGTGGCAGAAAACGGCGTCTTTTTTATTGAAGCCAGGGGCCCTTGAAGCGATAAGGGTGGACATTCCCGATACAACGGGCAGGATAACCGGCTCTATAAGTACCGGAGATATTCTTTCTGCAGATGACAATTATTACTTTTCTTTTGCACAGGGACCGGGAGAAAAAGTGCTTGTTATAGGCGACCCCGCTGAAACCTTTTATATAGAAAAAGCCCTGAAGGCCGTCTCCGGAGAAAAAAGAGAAGTTGTTTTGATATCTCCCGAGGGTTCGGGAGATATTTTCCCCGAATCCTATTCCGTTCTTTTCGTATCTTGCAGCGGCCGGTTGCCGGAAGGTATGGCGGAAAAGGTTTACCGGTATCTGACGGAAGGCGGAAGCATGGTATGCTTCCCTGGAAACAGGGTTCTGGCAGCCGGGTTTAACAGGTACTGGCAGCCGGCAGAAAAATTCATTCCTTTTCTCATGCCGGCCCGGCTCAAATCCGTCAAGACTTTTGCAAAAGCTGCCGGTGTGGGAGAAACGGCTTCTTTTCATCCTCTCTTTCTGCCTCTGAAAGGGGCTGTTCACCAGCATACGAAAACTGTAATTTTCAGACAGCTTTTTACCCTTGACGATATATCAGGGGACGTGCTGATGAAAACTTCCGACGGCCTTCCCCTTTTGCTCGAGAAGAAAATCGGCAGGGGAAGGGTGCTTTTATTCACCTTCCCAATGGATGACACATGGACAAACATCCATTACAGGCCTTTTTTCCCTGTACTTGTCAACAATATCTTTGAACATCTTTCGGGTACAGGGGCGGACACTTTTACTGCCGGCAACAAAGTCAGAATGAACGTTCCTTACGGTACGGAAAAGGTACATCTTTATTCTCCTGACGGAGAAAAGAAAGAGCTGCAAAAAAATCCGTCAGACGAGATTGTTTTTTTCCCCCCAAAACCCGGTTTCTGGACTCTGGAGTTTTTGAGGAAAAACGAAAGGGTAGAGAAAATAATACCTGTCAACGTTGATGCACTCGAAGGCAACCTGGAAAGAATAGAAATAAAGGAAATATCGAAGAAAATCGCAGGGGCCGGCGTAACGGTTGTCAAAAAAGAAAAGATGAGAGAATTTCTGAGCAAGAGAAACAGGACCAGTGAAATTTCTCCGGCTCTGTTGAACGCAGCGCTTTTGCTGCTGCTTCTCGAAATAATCCTGATAAATCTGCTCAGTTCAAGAAAACAGGGAAAAACAGATGCTCAAAATAAGCTTTAACCATATATTGCCCGCTTTCTTAATACTGCTTATCTCGGCGGCAGCGCTTTTCCCCGTTTTCTACGTCAGAAAAAAAGACGGTTCGAGGCACAGAAACACGTTTTTTGTTATCAACCTTATTTCCGCCGTTCTTATTCTTGCAATGATTTTCAAACCTGAAATATCGGTCAGGGCGCCTTTCAGTGCCAGGGAGAAAATTGCCGTTCTGCTGGATACTTCAATGAGCATGGGAATCGGGGGCAAAGACGGCAGAACAAGGCTGGAAATGGCAAAGGATTTCATAAGGGCGGAACCTTTTCTTAAAAGCTGCGATATATCTTTTTATACTGCTGGAGAAAAGCTTGAAAAAAAGGAAGAAAAAGAGATAGGAGTTGAACTGCCGCGGCAAAATGCTTCTTTCATAATTTCAGCCCTCAACGAGCTAAACAGCAAAACGGGAGACATGTATAAAGCAGTCATCCTTTGCACCGACGGACAGGAAAGCCGGACGGAAGATATGCAGGTTCTCGAAAAAGCTTTCAATATACCTGTGTTTGTTCTGGGCATGGGCGGAGACCTCCTGCAGGATATAAGCATTACGGCAGTATCGACAAACTCCCCGGTTTACACGGGAGAATTCCTCAGGGCGGAGGTGGATGTAATCCAGAGGGGGTTTGACAACTCAGGAAGCAAGGTTGTCCTGAAGGAAAACGGCAGAGTCATAAAAGAAACCGAAGTGTTTTTTTCAGGCCCGTCGGCTACCGCCATTTTTGAAATAGCCGGGTCTGCCCAGGGATATAAAACATACGAGGCGGAGGTTTTTCCGGGAGACGGTGAGGTCGTAAAGGAAAACAACAGAATGCCTTTTTTTGCAAGGGTAATATCTCCCAAAATAAATATACTTTACGTGGAAGGAAGCCTGAGGTGGGAATACAAGTATCTCAAAAGGCATATAGAAAGCACGCCGGGGCTTATGCCCGTGTTTCTTGTCAGGGTGGGAGAAAATATTTTCCAGTATGCGGGCGATGAGGGCAGGGACGTGCCGTCTGATATTTTTTCTGACAGCCGTTTCCTTGAAAAATTCAGTATAATAATACTTGGGGATATCAGTTTTTCTTCTTTTACTGCCCTGCAGAGAAAAAATATAAGGGATTTCTGCGCAGTTAAAGGAAAGGGTATCTTGTTTTTGGGCGGCGAGAATTTCATGGAAGGGGTAAGGAATACCGAGCTTGACGAAGTGGCCCCTCTTGTTACGGGAGGCGATGAAAAAAATATAATCGAGGAACGGTTTCTGCCTCTTCTTACAGGTGAAGGAAAGACGCTGCCCGTATTCAGCGGAAGGGAAGAGGGATTCCCTTTCATTTCGAGGGCCAACAGCGTCTACAGCCTTAAAAAAGGCTCGGTTCCGCTGGTTATTCTTGAAAGAGGCAGGCTGCCCGTGGTTCTTGCCGCGGTAAACGTTTCTGCCGAAGGGGGAAAAAGCCTTTTTGTGGGAACCGACGATACCTGGAGATGGGAGTTCGGCAGCGGGCAGGATAAAGCAGCCTACAGGTTTTTCTGGGGCAGGCTTATCAGGTACCTGTGCGCGCCGGGGGATTATCTTGCCACGGGAAAGATACTTCCCGATATCATTGCAGAAAAAGAATACTGCGGTACGGGCGAGAAGGTTGAGGTTGCGTTCAGCTATAACGAAGGAAAAACCGGACCTTTTGAAGCGGTTCTCAGGTCTCCGGACGGAAAGACCGATGTTCTGACCCTGAAAGAAATGAAAACGTTTATTGTGACCGGGCAGGAAGGGATATATACTATAGAAGCAAGCTCTGGAGGCAAGACAAATATTAAACCGGTTATAGCAAGGAAAGAAGGCATCGAATTTATTGATACGGAAAGAAACGAAGCCGTATTGAAGCAGATTGCCGAACTGTCAAAAGGGTCATACGTGGCCTTTGAAGAGAAAGACAGGTTAAAGGAAGTTATGAAGGGGAAGAGAAATTATGTAACCCGAAACCTTTCTTTTTCGCAGGATTCGGGGAAATACGCAATATTATTCCTGTTTGTGATACTGAACCTTGGCTGGTACCTGCGCCGCCAGACCGGCATATAGGGATTCTGAAATTCCAAGAGAAGAAAAACCTGTAGCCGTTTACACCGTGAGCGTGCACCTTTTCGATAGTCCGCCAAAGTTTTAGTGGCGGAAAGGTGCGTTGTTTGGTAACCATACGTGTACGCAGGTTGCCCGTTACACGGGATAAAGAAGCCTGCGGCTACCAGATTGCAGGAAAAGGGTAACCGTTTATACCGCAGGTACGCCTTTCTATTACTTATGTCAGAATTCGTGATAGGGAATAACAACATGGGAGATGAGAAAAAAGAAAAGATAAGGGAGTACCTGGATTACTTCAGGATGCTTGAAAAGCAAAGAAGCATGAAAGAACATTTTTTTCTTTCAATATCGGTATTGCTTTTATTTTTTCTCGGTTCACTGGTTTCCGAGCACCTCTTCTTTCTGGGATTTAAAGGAATTCTTCTTGTGAGGCTCCTGTTTTTCGGGTTGGCCATTTTTCTTTTTTACAGGTATTATCTTACCGTGGCATGCTGGGGAAAGTTTCAGTATGAAAGGCTTGCCCTGCTTCTTGAAGAAAGAATCCCTGATTTCGATACCCACCTCATAAACGCATGGCAGTTGGGCGAAAACAGAGTGTACCCCCGTCCATTTATAGAACTTCTAAAGCAGAAAACTCTTGGCATAACGCAAAAAATTCTTCCTGACAGGGCCGTTGATATAAAGAAACTGTCGGAATATAAGAAAATAGCAGTTGTCTCCCTGCTTTTTTTTCTTTTATACATCGCAATTTATCCGAGGGCGGCCGCCCGGGGTTTTTTGAAAATGTTTTTTCCTGCAAACGGATTTTCAGGTTACATAAGGGTGGAACCGGGCAACTGCATTATCGAAGAAGGCGCCCCTCTTACGGTAAAAGTATACCTGAACGGCTCTGACGGGATTCCCCTTCTGGAAATCAGGAATGCTCAGAAAGAGAAGGAAAAAATGGATGGGGGAAACGGAATATATTCACTGTGCCTGCCAGGGGCAAAGGAAAGTTTTGCTTACAGGATAATATGGGGAAACAGGAATACAGACTGGTACGGGGCGGAGGTAAAGAGCAGGACGATTCTTAAGAAACTTTTCATTACGTGCGATTACCCTTCTTACACAGGACTGGGGAAAACCAGGGAAGAAAAACCGCCCGGTGAAATATCCGTATTATCCGGAACAAAGGTTACCGTTGAAGCTTTATTTTCCAATCCTGTTGAAGATGTTTCTCTTGAGCTGGGACCCGGTAAAATACTTTACGGCAAAGGAAGGGGCAGGAGTAAAACTTTCAGTTTTCATGCTGAAAACACGACTCTTTACCGTTTCAGGTATTACGATACCCTTTCCGGGAAATACAGGGAGACTGAAAAGGAAAGGTTCAACATTATTTTTGACCGCATCCCCTATATCGAATTTATGGAGCCCGGCAGGGACATTTATTCAAAAGGGGGAGAAAGTATCGGCCTCAGTCTGAAGGCGAGGGACGATTTCGGGGTGACATCAGTTACCATAAGGAAACAGGCAGAAAAAGGAAGCGTTTCCGATAAAGACCAGGTGATATGCAGGTTTGCTTCAAGGGGGCAGAAAGAATTTTCGGTTTCACATTCCGTGCGCATTCCTAAAAAATTCGATTCTCCCGTTGCCTATTATGCCGAGTGTGCGGACAACTCGCCTTCGGGAAACAGGGGTTTTTCGTCCGTATACTATATATACCCGTTCACTTCCAAGATGCAAGACGCTAAGGATGGGGAAAACAAGGTCCGGGAAGACCTTAAAGAACAGGCTGAACAATTGAAATCCGCCCTTGAAAAATTCGCCATGGAAGAAAAGAAGTTGATAGAAGCCGCAAAGAGGCTTGACCGCAGAGAAGACCGCACTTCAGGCGAAGGCAAGACTGACGAGATGTCGGAAATCCAGAAAAAGTGGAAAGAGCTTTTCCAGAAAATGGTAGACGACCTGAACAGGATTGCTTCCCAGACAAAGGGCAAATTTACCCTTGCCGACGAGCTTGTGGAGATGATTTCACATATACAGAGCGCCGGGGAATTGCTTGAAAAAAAAGCCGTGCACATGGCTATACCAGCGGCTCAGACAGGCCTTGAGCTGGCAAAAGAGATAACATCAAACCTTGAAAAATGGATGGCCGAAATTCCTGATTATATAAAGTGGGACATGGAAGACCCTCAGAAAAATTACGAGGTTCCCGAAGCTCCTCTTCCCGACGAACTTGAGGATATCATAGGGGAACTTCTTGAGCAGGAAGAAGACATGCGCGATGAGATAGAGGATATAACCAGCAAATGGATGGACAGCCTGGACAAGGGGGCGGGATGGGGAGCGATGGACGGCCCTATGAGCAACATGAGCGCCAAGGGTGTAACGGGCAATCTTATGCCCAACCAGCAGGAGATAGGAGGAAGAAGCGGAGAAGGCAGGACAGGCCGAAGCTATGGGGAGATGGTTGAAAACACTGCTACCGGAAAAGGCGGGCGAAAAACCCCTGCAAGGCTGACTCCTGATAACCTGGAACCCGGAGAAATACAGGATACCAGCGGCGATGTGCCTTTCGGGCCTACGGGAGGAGGCAAAATAAGCGGGTGGGGTCCCGAAGGGCTTGAAGGTCCGCAGCAGGATATCGCTTTCAGGTACGATTTGCTTGCGGCCAGGCAGCAGAAAATCATTGAGAAGACCGAAAGCGTTATCAGGGAGATGAAAGTCCTGAATGTTTACAATCCCGAGCTCGAAAAGGCCCTTTCCGGAATGAAAGATTTCCAGGTGAAGCTCCGGGACGGCAGGTACAGGCAGAACATGCTCACCGAGAAAAATCTTATCATATCGCACCTCCGGGAATCAGACAGTTTTTTTCTCAGAAGCAGGATTTCAAAAATCGGGAAAAGCGACCCGGTTCGGAAAACAACGGGGGGCATCGGGGGAGTGTGGGATGAAAAGATACCCTCGGGATATGAAAACATAGTAAGGCAGTATTACAGGGAAATATATAAAAAATGAGATACGTAAAGCCGCCATTTGCGATTTCAGCCATCCTGATGTTATTGGCATGCACTGCTGTTTTTGGAGAGAGTTTCTCTCTTTTTCTTTCCGCGCAAAAGGCTTCTTACAGCCAGGAGGAAGATGTTTTTCTTATTCTTGATATTGAGAATATTTCAGGTCAGACAGCAGGCATTGACATAGAGTACCTCCAGCCGGTGGAAAACAGGGTTCTTTTCATGGGAGGCAGTTTTAACCTTTCCGTGGAAACAGGAGAGGGAAAGCTCGGGACTTTTACAAACCATATGCCTCCCGAACCCAGGCCTGGAAGCCTGAAAATAAAGATGGAGCCGGGAGAAAAAATAAGATGGAAGATTTTTTTCCCATACTATTATTACCCTGTTAAAACGCCCAATACCTTCAAGGTGAAGGCGGTTTACGGAGACCTTGTTTCCAATGAAGCGGTTGTTTCCGTTGAAGCGGCCGAAGGGAAGGTTGAAAAAGGAGGCCTTGTAGTGAATCCTGATTTTTCACAGGGAAGCGGCTTTCCTTGCGGGTGGAAACTCACGGGAGAAAGGACACTGTGGGACAAGTCAGAAAAACTGATGGTATTCCATCTTGACAAGGCGGTTGCCGAGAGCGAAGGCGTGTGGGTTTATTCCCTGCTGCATGAAATAAAAACGCCTGCTGAACTGCGGCTTGACGCAAAAATCAAAAGCTCGGCTCCCGAGGTTATAATTTTCGTCGAAGGATGGGGTATTGCCGGAGGAAGAAGGCGCAGGCTGGAGAGGAACGAGCTCTTTGTGCATCCGGACAGAGAGATGAAGAACTACACTTTCAAGGTAATATTCAAAAACCCCAAAGTGGAATGGTTCAGGATAAAGCTTTATTCTTACCTGAAACCCGGCAGTGTCTGGTTTGATTCTGTTGATATATCTCTGCCGGGGAGTTCTTAAAGATGTGCAGTTGCGGGCACGCAGGCTAAAAACTGCGGCTGAAAATACGGGAAAAGTAAATGCATTTTCAATATAAACATTTTATTCTGGCATTGTTTTTATCCATTTTAACGATTCCGGTTTCCTGCTTTGCTCAGCAGGGATGGAAGGATGGATGGAAATACAGGCTGACAGTCGCGGTTCCGGAGTCTGAAGACAAATCGCCTGTTGAAAAAGCGGTTCTCCTTGATTTTTTCGGCAAGGCAAAGGAAGACGGTTCGGATATAAGAATAACCGATTTGGCGGGCAGGGAAATACCGGTTTTTATTGTTTCTGCTGGAAAAGAAAACAGGTACCAGGTTGCCTTCCCCGGGGAAGCGGGCGGGTATTTTCTTTATTCGGGCAATGACAGCGCAGAGTCTCCCGGATACAACTGGAGACCCCAAAGGGGGCTTTTGCTTGAAGTCTATGAAAGGAAAGGGAACGACATAAGAGACTGGGACAGAGTAAAGGATATTATTGAAAAAAGCAGGAAAGGAAAACTCGTAGGCAGGGGGTTCCGTGAAAAAGTGTGGGATGGAACAAATCCCTTCGGGGGAGAGAAGGATACGGTGAGGATATATGAAGGTTTTTTTTATCTTTCGGCGCCCGAAAAGCTGACTTTTGCGACCTCTTCGGCAGGTCCCTCTTATATAACGGTGGACGGCAATCCCGTGGCTTCGTGGGAAGGGTGGCACCGGGCGGAACCTTTTGTAAGGCCGGAAAGTACAGGAGAAGCATCTCTCAAGCAGGGTTTGCATAAGTTCATCTATTATCACATAGGCAGGCCCTGGCAGGAAATAGCCGTTGCGGCTTTGAAGCAGAAAAATAAAGAGAAATTTGACGTCATCCCGGGCAATTTTTTTCTCCCACTTGCAAAAGCTTCCGTGGAAAAGGCGGAATCTTACGGTAAAAAAATATGTGCCGGTTTCAGTTGGGAAAATACAAACTACCTGAAGAGGGAAGAATGGGAACTGCTGACTTTCAGGTTCAGGGATATTTCTTTCCCCGAAGAAGGAATAAAGGAATGGATATGGTCTTTCGGAGACGGACAGGAGGCCTCGGGGAAAGATGTTTACCACACTTATATCCTGGGAGGAAAATATCCTGTGACCCTGAAGGCAAGGGATAAAGAGGGAAATTCTGACGAGATAACCCTCAATGTTTATGCCGGTCAGGATTTCTCAATGGCAAAAATAATGCCTCTTGAACGGCGGCAGTATCTTGAGGAGTTAGGCAGGTTTAATCTGAACAGTCTTAAGAATGATGCGCTTTTTTCTCTTGCAGGCATATATGAGAGCTACGGGTTGGCGGATAATGCCCTCAAGGTTTACCAGGCACTTGATAAAAGGAGCCTTAACAGGGAAGAAAGGAAGAAGGTGGGCCTTGCTTCTGCCGCTCTTTACCAGGAGAGAGGCGAAAACTCTGCGGCAGAGCAGGTTTATCGGAGCCTTCTTTCCAGGAAGCCTGAAGCCGATATTTTCCTGAAACTTGGGGCGTTGTTTGTTGAAACAGGAGAACTCGAAAAAGCCGAAGCCCAGTACCTTAAAGTTCTCGAAACAAAATCTTTTGACGAAGAATCAAGGAGAAAGGCGCTGTCAGGAATGGGGGATATATGGAGGGTGAAAGGGGATTATGAGAAAGCTCTCGAAACATATGAAAAGGCGTCGGCGCAAGAGAACAGGGAGATGCAATCCGGCGCTTTTGCACAGTCTGTTATTTCCTGTCTCAGGATAAAAGATTCTTCTGCCGCTTACGAGCAAC
This sequence comes from bacterium, assembly GCA_035341815.1. Classification (GTDB taxonomy): domain Bacteria; phylum Ratteibacteria; class UBA8468; order B48-G9; family JAFGKM01; genus JALNXB01. The sequence continues at coordinate 10,065 of DAOQVZ010000003.1, read as the reverse complement.
TTATGCTCTGGGCGGAAAAACTGCCCGATGCGAAACTCAGTGGGAACTGGTCGGTGCTTCTTGCCAGGGCGCATATGATGGACAGGAAATATAAGAAAGCGGCAGATGAACTGGAAATTTTCATAAAGATTGCCGACGGCAGGGAAAACCTGTACCTTCCCGCAGCTCTATTTCTTGCGGGTGAAGCGTACGAGCAAATGGGAAATAAAGAAAAAGCAAGGGATTTTTATCGAACCGTAATAGAAAAATATCCCTCTTCAAGCGTCTTCTCCCAGGCTCAAAAAAAACTCGAAGGTCTTTAATATCCGGCGTAGCTTCTTCTTAATACAATAATTTGTTTTTGCAGCATGCGTGATTTTTGTGGTATCTTTTAGAGAACCATTTTCACCGGAGACTTCACATGAAAAAATTCATTATGGCCGTCGGCGCCCATGCCGACGACATAGAGCTGAACGTGGGCGGAACCCTTTTGAAATACAGGGACAAAGGGTATGGGGTCGTATATGTGATGGCGACAAACAACATGTCGGGCGGATGGAGCAAAATCCAGCCCGACGGGAGCGTAAAGGTAGAATCTCACGGAACGGTTGTAATGATGAGACAGCGCAAGTTGGAAGCCGCGAAGGGAGCGGCGCTCCTGGGAACCGTTCCCGTACATCTTGACCATCCTCAGAGGCACTACAACGGGGATGAAAGAACAAACAATACCGTGTGCTGGGGAAGGGATTGTGCGGAATTGAGATACGGCAGCCCTCTGCCCGAAGGGGTGTCGGCCGATGTGCCGACGATAGTAACCGCTCATGAAGATGGCAGAGCCTGCGGCGTTCTTGCAGACCTGATTTTAAAACACGACCCCGAGTGGATTCTGACTCACGGGCTTGTACAGCGGGATATTGAACATATGGGAACCGCTCTGCTGGTTCTCAAAAGTTACAGGAGGGCTGTTTCCACGGGTTATAAGGGAGGATTGCTTTTTTGGGTCGAAGGCCACAGGTATCTCGGCGCAACCAATATTAAATGGGATATCTACGTGGATATAACGGAATATATCGAGAAAAAGATAGACCTTATATCCGTCCACGAATGCCAGGTGCCTTTCCCGAGAAAACCAGGTTTTTCGCCCAGGGTTGTCAGTGAGATGAACGGAAAGGCTGCCGGCTGCGGCGCCGCTGAAGTATATGTCATAGTTTCCAAAGGGAAAGGAGTAATTCCTTTATCTTGAAGAAGGAGAAACAGCAGATGATAAAAACAATCATGTTTATAGGGGCTCACTCGGGAGATATAGAGGTTTTTGCCGGAGGGACGGTCCTGAAATATTTCGATGAGGGTTACCGCATAATTTATGTTATCACTACGAACAATATGTCAGGGGTCTGGACCAGGTGTCCTCTTGACGGAAGCATAAGAGTTGCAAAACCGGGTTCCCTTGAAATGATGAGGCTGCGCAAGTCCGAAGCTGTTGCCGCCGCGTTGAAAGTTGCCGCGTGTCCTGTTTTCCTTGACCATCCCCAGCGCAACTACAACAGCAGGGAAGGGGAACTGAAAGAATTGAGGTACGGATGCGGCATCCCTGAAGGGGTTGCTGAAAACGTGCCGTCCATTCTTACCGCGCATGAAAACCAGGAGTCAAGAAACGAATTGAAGGATATCATTCTCAGCAATAATCCCGAGTGGATTGTTACGCATGGCGTGGACAACGAACAGATTGAACATCTTGCGACGGCCCTTCTTGCTGCAAAGAGCTACGAAGATGCTGTCTCTGATGGCTACAGTGGAGGGCTTCTTCTATGGCAGGAAGGGTGCTGGAATACGGGCGCAACAAACAACCTTTGGGATGTCTTTGTGGACATATCGGGATACGCGGACAGGAAGATGGAACTGGTGGACATGCATGTTTCCCGGAAGGTCCCCCATTATGTCAGGGAAAGAAATATGGATTGGGGGAAAAAATGCGGATGCGGGTATGCCGAGATTTATATAATCGCCGGGCATGGAAACTCTCAACTTTTAAAATAAGGGAATAAATGTTATAATAAGGGCTTAAAAACAGGAGGGTGTAACAATGATTATAGATGTGCATCACCATATAAGCGCCAAGCCGGAAGACTGGAAGAAGCTTGCAGACGAATGCGCCAGGCTGAACATAAAGAAAATAATTTGTTTCGGGAATAATGAAGCTACTAAGAAAGCAATGGACAAGTATCCCGACCTTATTGTGGGTTTCGGACTTCTTAAACTTGGAGTTGACAACGCTTCAATGGTTGAAGAATTTGTAAAGATGGGCTTCAGGGGCATCAAGTTTATACGTCCCGCGAAGAATTACGACGACAGGAATTTTTACAGCATTTACGGAAAGATGGAAGAACACAGGCTTCTGGGAATATTCCATCTGGGGATTGTTTCCAACAGGAACCCCCAGGCGGGCCGTTACCTTGACACTGACAACAACCGCCATCGCCCCATATACCTTGACACCATATCGAGGGCGTTTCCGGACCTTGTTATCATAGGGGCGCACCTGGGAAATCCCTGGTATGAAGAAGCTTCAATGTCCGCCCGCTGGGACCCGAATCTCTATTTCGACCTTTCGGGCTCTACTTTGAAGAAGAAATCTTCCGAGTTCATAGGAAATCTCCTTTGGTGGAAAGAGGAAGGATTGTACAGTCCCCATAAACAGCACGCGTGGGAAAAAATAGTCTTCGGTTCAGATGTGAGCATAGAGCTTATAGAAGATACGCTTAACGATTATCTCAGGCTTTTTAAAGAACTTAACCTTTCTGACGAACTGCGCCACAAGGTTCTTTACGGAACGATGGCGAAACTTCTTGGTATTGAAGACAAGAAATAAACTGTTTGCATTATAGGCTGGAGAACAAAAATGAGAATAGGCGTTGCAGGATTCGGGCGAAGGATAAGCGGGGTAATCAACCATCAGCTGGCAAAGATTGTTCCGGAAATACGTGTTGCAGGCATAGTTGACCCCGATGAAGAAGGGGCGCGTTCAAGGCTTGCAGAACAGGATAGGAAAGACGTTGTTTTTTATAAAACGTTTGAAGAAATGGTAAGCAAGGCGAAACTCGATGCGCTTGCCATAGGTACCAGGTGCAATCTTCATGCGCCTTATGCTGTCAAGGCGGCAAAATGCGATATTCCCCTGTTTCTTGAAAAGCCTGTTGCTATAAACATGAAACAGGCGGTTGAGCTCGAAAGGGCGTTTGAAAAATCAAGGTGTGAGGTTGTCGTGGGTTTCGGTTTGAGGGCCACGCCCATGTGCCGGTTTGCAAAAGAAAAGATAGAAAGCGGGGCAGTGGGAAAGCCTGTCCATATAATGTCCTGGAATTACGTTCCATACGGGACCGTTTACTGGGAGCACGAGTACCGCAACTACAAGATAACCCAGGGTCTTTTTCTGCAGAAGGCTACGCATGATTTTGACTACATGTCTTACCTGATGGGTTCTTCCATAGTCAGGGTAGGAGCAATGGCAACCTTTATGCAGGTATTCGGCGGGAAGAAAAAGAGCGGTCTGAGGTGTTCGGATTGCAGTGAAGCTGATACATGTCTTGAGAGTCCGGTGAACAGGGAATTGAACGGTTCCGGCTACCATACCAAAGACCATCCCTGCGTCTACAGTGTTGACTGCGGGTCCCTTGAAAAAGGCACCAACGAAGATGCTTCAAGCGCGGTGGTGGAGTTTGCGTCGGGAGCCCACGGTATTTACACACAGGTTTTTTTCTCAAGGAGAGACGCCGCGGCGAGGGGTTCCACAGTGAGCGGATATCTCGGCACACTGAAATTTGACTGGTATGAAAATAAAATGAAATATGTCAGGCACCACAAACCTTTTTCAGATACGGTGGAGGCAGGTTCGGTGGCAAGCCATTTCGGAGGAGATTCTCTGCTTGCGAGGAATTTCATAAACATTGTCAGGGGAAAGGGAAAATCTATAGCCTCCGTACAGGACGGCATCCAGAGCGTATACGCATGCCTTGCGGCTAAAGAGTCGGTTGAAAAAGGCAGGTTTATCAAAGTAAGGCAGGTAGGCCAGAAATAAATATTTAGCTAATACTTGTTTCTGTCATTCTGAACCCTGAATCCTTCCAGGATAAACAGATACATATCAGGGCAAGCTTGTTTCAGGATTTCAAACTAAGACCCTGAGTAGATACATCTCAGGGTGACAAAAAGGGGAGTGCTTCGTAGAAGGTCTTTTGTAGCGGCGTCCATACGCAAAAAGAATTTGATGGAGGTCGGTCCTCGGCGTTTTTTGCGGAGGACGGTCCTCCGTCAGTAAACCACGGAAACACCCGGGATAAAGAAAGTAAAAGCGAAAAATCATAACCCCTCACCGTGAAAGGGATACATGGCAGAGTTCAGGACAAGCCCCTCACCGTGAAAGTATAACAAAGAAGGGTTCCCCTCACAATTGAGGAGAAACAGAATAGAGTTCCCCGGAAATGCTCGGGTAAACGGGACAAGCCCCGGAAATGCCCGGGGTAAATACCGGAAAAGCCCGGTACAAGCGGGGTAAAGCGGTGAATCATAACCCCTCACCGTGAAAGTGTATCAAAGAAGAGTTCCCCGGAAACACCCGGGGTAAACGGGGTAAAGGAGTGTTAATGGGAAAAATAAAGAGAAAAATGGCAATACTGCATAAAAAGAGCGTGAGAAGGTCAAAAGACAAGCTAAAGGCCATGGACAAGGGAAAAGTTGCTTATGACAAGCTTGGAAAGCCTGCCCAGAGAATGCTTGTCAAGCGCTTGAAAGCAGGGTATAAACTACCCGTTAAACATGTAGCTGCCAAGAAAGAATCCGCAGCTTAAATCTTTAAACTTATATTCCGGCAACCATATTCAGCAGGTTTAGGAATTACAATTCGAGAGTAACGGGCATTAGAAAATTGTTATGGCTGTTTTAATCAAATTTCGATTATCGATTTTCTATTGCTCTGTTTACCGGGAGAGGTCGCATAGAGGCCGAGTGCGCGCGCTTGGAAAGCGCGTATCCGGAAACGGATCGTGGGTTCGACTCCCACCCTCTCCGCCGTAGTGAAAATCGAAAATTGAAAATCGAGAATTGAGGGAAAAAGAGAATAGAGATATTCCGGGCAGAGAGCTTGGTAAAATCGAGATTCGAGATTAGATTTTCGATTCGGTCAAATTTCTATTTTCTATTTTCAAAAACGTGCCATCTATATTTGAAAAACTGGAAATATACAAAAGACCGTTGGATTTGCAGATAAAATTCATGTTTTTAGCAAGAAATTTCAAAGAGGGTACTATTATCTGACGTCTTTTTCGTCAAACGAGCTAGCGGACAAGTCCGCCAAAATTTTTTCGAAATTATGGCAGAATCGCACCGCTAAAGTAATGGCTCCTGCTTACTATCCGCAGAGATGATAAGATGGATGGAAAGAAAGGGACGAGGAATGCTGTTCTAATTGACCGTAACTTCAAAAATATAAATATGGCCGGGGTCAGCGGGGTTTGCGCAGTGGCCGCTGCCTGGTGAGAATCTGGCATTCTGAAGTCGGCACCCTCATGTCCATGTCTGTTCCGTGGTCGCTGTGGTCGAGGAACTCTCCTGCGGCTCCCGCCGCCCTGCCGAGCGCGAAAAGCACGAAAGGTATTGCCGTTGCCCTCTTAATGGTTATGCGTTTTTCCCTGAGAAGTTTCCATGCGATACCCATGCAAACGCATGCGATTGCGGCATCCAGGTTTACTGCCAGCACTTTTGAGGTTGCTCCTGTTTCCTTCAGCGCAAAAACAAGCCGGTGGTAGAAATCAAGAAATATGTTGTAAACGTTTTTTTCCTTCATGTACCCGCTTATGAGCTGTTCCCGCGGGTCGTAGTTCACTTCGCTGTTTTTGAATACAGGATGTCCCAGGCACGGGATTTTTTCGTATTCAAGTCCTGATTCAATGGCCACCATTTTTTCTTTCTTGAATTTTTCTGCCTGGTCGTTAACGATTTTTCCCAGTATTCTTGCGGCTTCTGTTTTGTCATAAGGGTCTTGGAGTCCGGATTTTTCAAATATCCTGATGAGGTACTCCGCGGCTTCTTTGCCGTTCCCGCCGTGTATTTCGCCTATTGCGGCAAGGGCGGCTATCATGCCGGTGTGGGGCAGGTTGCCTGCCGATGCCGAAAGTTTTGCCCCTTGTGCAGAAATCGTGCCGGGACCGTTGGTCAGTGAAGCGATAAGGCACATTTCCACAAGCCTTGTTTCAAACGAATATTTCGGCATTTCTCCGAACCAGTGGAGTATAACGGAATCTGCAAGGTTTTTTTCCCGCATTAGGTCCGTAACGGGAATTCCGTACACGGTTGCGCCTGTTCCGTCGTTTCCGGAGGCGTAACTGGCATTGCGCATGTTTCTTTTGACAACGCTCTTGCCGAGTTTGCTCTCGTTCAGCAGAGAGAATTGTGAAAAGTAAGGTTCGGCAATATTCCCGGCGGGCAGAACCAGGGGGACGGGGAGTTTCTTGCCCAGTTCCCCGTAGTTGGCAAACCATGGGTTGAGCTGGATTTTTTTTGAAGGGGTAAAGGCCCGTTCTATCCTGTTAGTTCTTAATATCAGGCTTGCGGCTTCGGGAAGGTGGTGAAGTGTCTGTATTCTTATGCCTCTTTTAAGGGATTTTGCGGTCTTCGCATTTTTTTCATACTTCCTGAGAGGGTCAAATGGTTCAATCCCGAAATAGCTGTCAAAAAGCGCCATTTTCTCCGTTGCCCTGGATGCGTGGCTTTCAACAACCGCACCTGCGTGTCCGAGTGAAACATCCTGCGTTTCAAGAATCCTGCCGGCGACATATACTATTACGGGCTTGGGAAATTTTGTCTTCTGCATCATTTCCATAGCTTCTTTTTCGTATATTCCTCCGGGTTCAACATAAAGCACGATAAAATGGGTGTTTGAGTCTTTTGCCGCGAGGGCAAGAAGTTCCTTGAGCGGTGTCAGGATAAGCGTGTCTTTGCCCGTCGAAATGCCGAAAGAACAGCCTATTCCTGCCGAAAGAAGGTACGTTGCCATTGTGGTTACCATGTTCCCGCTGTTGGAAATGATGCAGGCGCTTCCTTTTTTGAAGCTTTCGGACGGATTGTCTCCCCCTATGGCGCCCACCCTGACACTGTCGTATACGTTAATGAATCCCAGCGTGTTGCAGCCTATAACATCAATTTTTGCTTCATTGGCAAGCAGGTGGATTTTCGCCGTGACTTCTACCGAGACGTGCTCGGTAATAATGAAGATTGTTTCCACGAGGTTCTTGCCGAAATATAATATTTCCTTTACTTCTCCGTACACGGCTTCCGGAGGCGAATATACTACGATTTTGTTGGGAAGTTTTTCTCCGGGAAGTCCCTTGACCAGTTCTCCGAACGTCGCAAACACAGGGATGGATTTGCCGGGCCCGCATTCCAGTAACTGCCCGTCTTTTCCGAGCGCCCAGCCCCCTGTTATATTGTTGCAGTAATTCTGGGATATGACCGTAACTTTGCTTGCTTCGCGGCCCGTGATGTTTGAAACTGCAACATTATCGCCTTTTTTCAGTATGTCAGTAAGTTTTTTTGCGTTCATTTTTTTTCATTGCGTTGAATGCCCTGGCAAGTTTAGCCGCGTATTCGGCTACCATTGTGACAGGCGTATCGTGTCCGAACATGACGTAAGGAAGACGGAGATTTTCGAGAGTGTCTTTCATTATTGTCATGCCCTTGGCAAGGCGTGGTCCTCCACGCCCTATGACCACGGGAATGTAGACCGGACCGTGTTCTTCCGCGTAATCGTTGAGGGCGCCGGCGATTGCCTGGAATGTTACGTCTATCATGGTATTATTGGCTTTCCCTCCCAGTATCAGCAAAAGGGAAGCTTTTTCAAGATAATGGTTGAAACAGATAGAAGCTGCCTTATACATTCTCTCATAAGAAGGATTCCCTCCGAAGTCGGACAAAAAGATGGGGCTGCCTCCGAAGTTCATCAGGGTTTCTGTTATAATCGTTGAGGAACCTCCTCCGAAAAGTATGGGCAGGATAAGGTCTCCCGGCAGGTTTGAAACGTGTATCTGACCCTGGTGGGAGGAAGCCGACAGTTCTTTCATCTCTTCTTCAAAGGGGGTGGTATTTTCAGGGTATTCGGGAAATGTTATCGCCAGGTTGCGCGTCTTGAAATTTGATTCGTCGAGCACTGCCTTGAAATCGCATGCGTATATACTGCCGCTCTGGGAAATACGCCAGGGATTTATCTCGCACATCTTCATGCCGCTTGAAATGAAGAAATCCCAGAAATCAACAAGGCACCTCGAAAAAGGGCTTACCAGTTTCCTTGGGCATTTAAGGCTCGAGAGAACCTGGCTTGCCTGGTAAGCGTCCAGTCCCTTGTAAACGTCTACGGGAATGGTGCGCTTGTCTTTTTCCTCCACTTCTTCTATGTCAACGCCGCCTTTCATGGAGATGGTAAGAGACGGGCCGAGAAATGAAGTATTGTAAGTTATCGCAGTATATATTTCCATTTCAGCAGGTATGTATTGGGTCAGGTATACCGCGCGCGGCCTCTTGCCGTTTAATTCCGAGTGAAGAATGTCGTTTATGTCCTGTTGCATGCGGGAAGGATCTCCGCATATCCTGACAAGCCCGGCTTTCCCTTTTTTGCCGGCAAGCACGTCGGCTTTTACCACGGTTTTTCCCCACCTGGCAAAGAGGGTTTTTATTTCCTGCCTGTCAAGGGGAGCAACCGCATATTCCGGCACGGGCAGTTTTGACCTTTTTGCCAGCTGCTGAAGAAACATCAATTCTGTTATTCGTTGCATAGTTTTTTCTTCCGTTTTCCTACTATTTTACAGGATTCCCATGGTGTCGTCAAGTTTGAAGGGCCTTGCCTTTTGTTTCTATGACCTGCTTGTAAAAGCAGGCGGAATCTTTCAATATCCTTTTTTGCGTGACATAATCGACATAGGTGATGCCAAACCTCTGCTTGTATCCGTCTCCCCATTCAAAATTGTCGAGCAATGACCACAGGAAATAGCCTTTTATGCCGACTCCGTCTTTGTACGCTTTTGAAAACTGGCAGAGGTATTTTCTGATGAAGTCAATCCTTTGCGCATCGTGGACTTTTCCGTCAGCGTTTACCCAGTCAACGTTTGCCATGCCGTTTTCAGTGATTATCACGGGCAGGCCGTACCTCTCATGGAAAAATTTTGGGCCCCAGTAAAGTGCTTCCGGGGTAACCGGCCATCCAAAATTGGTAAGAGGGGTGTTCAGGGGGACATGTTCGGGTACAACGGGATTATCTATTACCTCGCCTTTCACGGGAGTCCGTCCATTGTAAATATTTATGCCGAAAAAGTCAAGAGGCTGGTTGATGACTGCCAGGTCTTTCTGCCATTTTGATGGAAGCATTTTCCCATACAGTTCGAGAAAGTCTTCGGGATAAGCGCCCTTGTAAACCGGGTCCATCCACCAGCTGTTGCACCAGAAGTCTTTTTTTGAGCTCTTGAACATGAAATCTCTTGCCGCCTGTATGTCTTTTTGAGAACTGCTTGCGGGTATCCCTACTGTGCCTACCGGGGCATATCCTATCACGGCTTTATTGCCCAGTATCCCCCTTATGGTTTGAACTGCCCTTCCATGAGATAAAAGAACATTGTGTTTGACGCGGATAATTTCGTTTATGCCCAGCATGTCTCCCGGGGCGGCTTTATTGTCTTTATGTCCGAAGATGACAAAACACTGAGGTTCGTTCAATGTTATCCAGTTTCTTGCCCTGTCTCCCAGTTTTCTTACCACTGTCCCTGCGTATTCTTCAAACCATTGGGGACTTTCAGGATTAAGCCATCCGCCGCGGCAGTAAAGTTCATAGGGGAAGTCCCAGTGGAAAAGAGTTATAAAAGGTTCTATCCCCGCTTTCTGTAACTCGTCTACCAGCCTGTCATAGAAACCGAGTCCTTTGTCGTTGACTTTTCCAGTTCCATCCGGTAAAACCCTCGGCCAGGAAATGGAAAACCTGTAAGCGTTGACGCCCAGTTCTTTCATCAAACCGACATCTTCTTTGAACCTGTGGTAATGGTCGCAGGCGGT
>DAOQVZ010000002.1:36491-51146 GCA_035341815.1 bacterium | reverse complement strand
ACGTTCCCCAGTGTGCAACATGTAAAGGAGACATTGTGACAAGCCGTACGTTGCGGTATATTCCCGCTCCGGGATACCACCTTGAAGAGAAAGGCTTGTTGTCCACCGATACGGCCAGCAGGTTCTCTCCCGGGCGGACGGAATCAGTTATGTCAATAGAAAAGGAGGAGTAGCCGTAAGGCCGGCATCCGGCATATTTGCCGTTGCAGTAAACCCTGCCGTGGCTCATGACCCCGTCAAACTCAACCCTTATCCGTTTTGACGAGATGTTTCCGGGGAGACTGAACCTCAGCCTGTACCAAGCTTTTCCAACGTGCGGAAGGCCTCCCGTATTGCCGGTGTGGACTATCTCTTTTTTCTGCCCATTTTGAATATAGTATAAAATCTGTATGTCGTTTTCGCGGTCAAACGGGCCGGTTATTGCCCAGTCATGGGGGACCCTGACCGTTTCCCATCCCGAGTCGTCATAATCCGGTTCAGCCATTTCGGGAGAGTCCCCGAGCTTGAACTTCCATCCGTACCGGAGCGTCTCCACGTTCCTGGCGTTATCTTTTTTACTTTTCACCTGTAACTCCTTTTTTCCACACCCTTCCGCTTCGCCACTGAAGCTTTGGCGGTCTGACGAAAGGTTGCACCTCCGTAACAAACCGCTTTCCCTGCCGCCGCCGTGTATCGTTTTTATTCCCTTATTTATACAACTCCGCTTCAAAATTGTCAAATTTCCTGTTTGCCCTGATTCTAAAGTATAATAAAAGCATGGTAATCACAAAAGAAGAATTTGAAGAAATCGTTGCCGGCATCTGGGAAACAGTGCCTGAAATAATCAAGAAGAAACTTGAGAATATAGAGTTTTTCGTTGAAGAAGGCCCTTATTCCAATACCCTCGGTTTTTACCAGGGAGTACCGTTTCCCCAGAGAAAGAATCCTGGCTATTCCCTAATAATGCCCGATAAGATAGTCCTTTTCAAGAACAGCATAGAGCGAGGATGCAGGACAAGACATGAGCTTGAAAAAAGAATAGAAACAGTTCTTCTGCACGAGATAGGGCATTACCTCGGTTTGAACGAACATGATTTGCGCAAGCTCAATCTTTAGAATTCCGTATGCATCAGAAATACCTTTTCCAATTCCCCTGATAAAAGAGAACTGCAGGCAAAGCGTTTTTTTTCAAAAAATCCTTCGATTTTCCTTACAGGAATAAGTCCCATAAGCGTATTTGTCAGGAATACCTCGTCGGCGCCTTTCAGACTGACAGGTTTAAACCTGCCTTCTTTTACCTTCAACCCGTTGGTTTTGCAGATTTCAATTACCAGCGCTCTTGTTATGCCCGGCAGTATGCCGCATTCTACGGAGGGCGTATAAACAGTTTTCCCCTTTGTGAAAAACAGGTTGGCAACACTGCTTTCCGCGAGTTCTCCTCTGCAGTTGAGGAGAATGGTTTCGCTGCATCCTTTATTCTTTGCTTCTTCCCTGGCGAGAATATTTTCGAGGTAATTGAAAGATTTGATATAAGTGACGGGCGACAACTCGTTTTTTAAAAATTTCCTGCTTACGCAGCAGGATATTCCTTTGCTGTAAAAATCTCCTGGGCAGGGAAGGTATTTGCGTATTATGGCCAGCGTATGGCTTTTCCGTTCCCCTTTGGGGTCAAAAGAGCCGGTTTCCTTCCTCCAGACGTTTAATCTCACGTATGCGTTCTTAACATGTTTTTCCTTAAGGAGTTGCTCGATATCCGAGTGCAGTTTTTCCGGATTTGCGACCATATTTATGTTACAGAGAGCAAGCCCTTTCTTCATCCTTTCAATGTGCCTGTCCCACATGAAAATTCTGTAATTGCAGGTTCTCATGGTTTCAAAAACTCCGTCGCCGTAAAGGAAACCCCTTTCGAGGCTTGCCAGTCCGAGCTGTTTTCCGCTTACCCGCCTGCCGTCAAAAAGAAAGAAATTTTTCATTTTCATATCCCAGTGTCATGAACAAAGCTTTCGCTTTTGTCTGCGTTTCCTCGTATTCGTCTTCGGGTACGCTGTCCCATACTATCCCTCCGCCCACGGGATAGTAGAGCCGGCTGTTTTTCAACAGGATAGTTCTTATGAGAATGTTTAATTCCATGTTTCCGTTAAAGCCAAGGTATCCCATGCTTCCCGTGTAGAATGCACGTTTGCAGGGTTCCAGTTCTTCTATGATTTCCATCGCTCTTATTTTTGGGGCCCCGGTTATAGAACCACCCGGAAAAACAGCTTTCAGCAAATCTATCTGCCCGAGTCCCTCTCTTATTTCTCCTTCGACCAGGGCGGTTGTCTGAAGTATAGTTCTGTAAATTTCAAGATTTCTCAGCTTCCTTACCCTGACGCTTCCGTAACGGCAGACTTTACCCAGGTCGTTTCTTTCAAGGTCGACTATCATGACAAGTTCGGCTTTATCTTTTTCCGAGAGGATAAGCTCGTTTCTGTAAAAGGCGTCCTCTTTCCTGTTTTTTCCGCGCGGCCTTGTTCCCTTCATGGGAAGGGTTGAAATCCTGCTTCCATTTTTTTTAACGAAAAGTTCCGGCGAATTCGAGAGAATCCTGAAATCCCCGGCGTCAAAAAAGCCTGAAAAAGACGTGGGATTGATATCCCTGATTTTCAGATAAAGGCTGTCTGCCGGGAAAATTCCATCAGCCTCTATCCTTCTGGAGAAATTTATCTGGTAGACGTCGCCCCGGGCAATATGGTTTTTGACTTTTCTGACGGCTTGCAGGTATTCGCCGCAGCTTATATTTGAAGATATTTTGTCTATTCTGAAAAAGTCTTTTTTTTCTTTTCGCGGGTTCTCAGCGTGATTAAGGGCGTTTGCAATGTTTTTGATTGAAATTCCCGGCTTCCTGTCTTTCATGCCGCTTATATCCGCCGATATGAGCCGGATATTTTTTTCTCTGCGGTCGAAAAGCAACACCGTGTCGTAAAAGCCCAGGCATATATCCGGCATATTCAAATTGTCAGAAGCCGTATCGGGGATTTTTTCAATCTGCCGGCCCAAATCGTAGCTGAAACATCCCAATGCTCCAGGGGCGAAAAAAGAGGTATTCGGCATCTCGTACCTGTCAAGCAATTCCCCGAGAATTTCCAGGGGTTCGCCGGCAATAATCTTTGACGTTTTGTTTTCTGTCAGGGAGACTTTTTTGCCCTTGCTTCTGAAAACAAGAAAAGGCTCGCATGCCATCACGGAATAACGGCTGTTCTTTGCTGTACGGCTGTCAAGCCAGATGAAATAAGGTTTTTCTTTCAAAAGGTGAAAAACTTTTTCGGGAAGAACGAAGGGAAGTTTAAGAACGGATAGAGATTTCATTTGCTATATCATTCTTTTCAGCTTGTTGACCCTTTTCATGTGCCGCCCTTTAAGGAAAGGCGTTTCTATGAAGGTTTTTACCATCAGCATCGCAAGTTCGTTGCCTGTGAGCCTGCCTCCGAGAGCCAGGATATTGGCATTGTTATGCTCTCTTGCAAGAAGGGCGTCGTTTATTGTGCATGCCCTCGCCGCCCTTATCCACGGGTACCTGTTGGCTGCGATCGACATGCCTATACCGGTTCCGCATATGAGAATTCCAAGGTTTATTTCCTTGTTCTTGATGCCCATGGCAACCTTTTCCGCAAAATCGGGATAGTCGACGGATTTTTTCAATTCAGGTCCGTAATCCCTGATTTCATACCCCTCTTTTTTCAGCTGTTCCTTCAAAAACTCCTTCAAATCGCAACCTGCGTGGTCGCTTCCCAGTCCTATCTTCATTTTTCTCCTCTGCAACTTTGGTTTAAATTCCTTCAGTTGAGGCAGATGCGGGTTAAAACCGTTTTTTTTATTATATCTCGCAATATATCTCTTGTTTCCCTGTATGCTTTCAGGTTGCCGCCTGCCGGGTCTTTCACGTTCAGTACCGTTATTTTGTCTTCCGCCCCCGGGTCGCGAAAGAGTATCCTCCCGCGCTGGCTTTCTTCCATCACGAATATCAAATCCGAGTTTTTTACCATGGTATCCGTCAAGGATCTCGAAATAAATCCTTTCAGGTTCATGCCTGCCTCTTCCATTGCTTCGCATGTGTTCGGGCTGGCGCATCCGTATCCCGATATTCCGATACCCGCTGATTCTGTTTTTACCTGAAGATTGCTGTTTTTCAGGAAATCCCGCAGCATAAATTCCGCCATGGGACTTCTGCAGGTATTGCCTTCGCACACAAAGAGAACTGTTCCCCGCAGAAGCTTCAGGTTTTCTTCCGTTGCATCCCATATGGATGAAGGTTTTCCGTCAGTCCTGCCTCCGCAGACTATGATATCCGACATTTTTTTGAGTTCTTCCGGCATATCCTTGACAGAAGAAGCGTTTTTCATGCCTGAAAAATTGGCGCTGGTAGATGCTATTATTTCAAAGTTCCTCGTGATGCCGGAAATCAAATCATGGCGGGGTATCCTGAATGCTATGGCGCCTCTGCCGGAAGTCATGCCCGGCAGGCTTGATTTCCCCTTGAATATGAAGGTTGCGGCACCCGGCCAGCTTTTTAACAAAACAGGCATGACGTTCGGCGGGATATGTGCGAATTTTTCCACTTTTTCAACCGTATCGACAAAACCTATGAGGGGTTTTTCGCAAGAACGCCCTTTGATGCGGAAGATTTTTTCTTTTGCAGGGGAATTTAATCCGTCGCATACCAACCCGTACAAAGTATCCGTGGGTACAATGGCTACTCCCCCTTTTGAAATCACTTCCGCCGTTTCTGCGGCCACATCCCTGCAGCAGTTTCCCTTTAATTCGAGGACTTTCATGTTACTTGCCCAGCCCTATCCTGCATACGTGTTTATAAGACAGTTCTTCCTCTTTCCTGTAAAGGTTTGTCCGCCTGAGCAGTTCGTCGAAATCAACGCTGTGGGCATCGAAATCAGGGCCGTCCACGCATGCAAATTTGACCTTTCCGTTGATTGATACCCTGCACCCTCCGCACATGCCTGTTCCGTCCACCATTATGGGATTGAGGCTTGCTATTGTCTTTATCCCGGCCGGCCGGGTAATATCGCTGACTTTTTTCATCATGGGTATGGGCCCTGCGGTCAGAATGTAGTCTATTTTCTTTTCACCCGAGATAAGCGCCGAAAGGATATCCGTGGTAAAACCTTTCTTTCCCTTGCTTCCGTCGTCCGTTGCAACATGAATCTCATCGCTTATGCTTTCCATTTCCCTTTCAAGTATCAAAAGGTTTTTGCTTCTTGCTCCCATGACGGTTATAAGATAATTTCCCGCTTCCTTGAATGAGCTTGCCATCCAGTAGACAAAGGCCGCCCCGACTCCGCCTACAATTATGCATACGGTTCCGTAACGTTCTATCTCAACGGGATTTCCCAGGGGACCTGCCACGTTGAGTATTTCTTCTCCTTCCTTGAGCAAACCGAGTTTTACGGTAGAAGTGCCTGCTTCCTGGAATATTATTGTAATAGTCCCTTTTTCCCTGTTTGTTCCTGCTATTGTCAGGGGTATTCTCTCGCCTTTTTCGTCCACCCTGAGAACGATAAACTGTCCCGGCAATGCCTTTTTAGCTATCAGTCCCGATTCTATCTCCATCTTCTTGATTTTTTCTCCCAGGACTTCTTTTTTGATTATCCTGTTCACCTTCGGGTTCTCCTTATTTTGTCTTTTCCCACTTTAAAAGACTTGTGACGCTGCTTAATGTCCCTCCGTCCTTTATTTCCTTTCTTATCCTGTTTTCCCTTTCAAGGACATCCATTGCCCTGTTGGCCGTTTCAACTATCCTGTCTGCGGGTATCACGGCAACGCCGTCGGAATCTCCGAGTATCCAGTCGTCAGGATAGATTGTCTGGCCGCCTATTCTTAACGGTATGTTTATTTCTCCGAATCCTTTGGGCTCGGCGGCTTCAGGGCATATTAATTTGGCGAATACGGGATATTTCAGTTTGCGTATCTCTTCAACGTCCCTCACCCCGCCGTATATGACAACTCCGGCGACTTTTTTGGTTATTGCGCTGTAAGTGGCAAGCTCTCCCCATACGGCAGGCCCGACTCCCCCTGCGTCTATTACTATTATTGAATCCTCGCCTGCCATATCTATGGCTTCAACCGGTTTTGCCCAGTCTCCCGGATAAGTGCGCACCGTTATCGCTTTTCCGCTTATCCTGCAGTTTTCATGCAGAACGGGAAATATCTCTCTTATCCATCCCTGCCTGTGCATTGCGTCGGTGAGGTTGGCGGTTGAAATTTTCTTGAAGACTGACTGTATGTCATCCAGGGATACTCTCCTGTAAAGGTCAGTTTTTACCGCTTTTTTTTCTTCAAGGGCCTTGAGTAGTTTTTTCACGGATTCTGCGACTTTTTCCGATTTTGTGACAGCTCCGCCCACAATAAGTATAGAAGCGCCTGCCTTGACGGCTTCAACGATGTTTTCCGAATTGATTCCGCCTGCTACCGCAACGGGAATTTTGACGGATGCGCATATTTTTTTCAGGAGGCTGAAATCGATATTTCCTTTCATCTGGTTATCTATTGGAATATGCATCCCTATATAGTGGGCTCCCAGCTGTTCCACTTCGCGGGCTCTTTCGGGGGATGCAAAGTTTTCCATCAAATCAACCATGACCTTGCCTCCATAATTCGCAGAAGCTTCCACGGCTTCCTTCACAGTGCTGTCTGAAGCGGCTCCCATGACAACGACTATGTCGGCCCCCGACTTGAAAGCCATTTCTGCTTCGAACCTTCCCGTGTCCATTATCTTCATGTCGGCAACAATTTTCCTGTCCGGGAATTCTTTCTTGAGAGTCCGGACGGCATTGAGCCCTTCCGATTTGATAAGGGGGGTTCCTGCTTCAATCCATGATAATCCTGCTTTTACGGCTTCTCTTGCCACTTTCAGCGCCCTTTCTGTTTCAGTAAAATCAAGGGCAAGCTGGATAAGCGGAAATTGTTTTCCTGATTTTGACACTTTTCCTCCGTTCTGTTTGGGGTGTTTCAGTGATGGGAATTTTTATTATTATTCTTCTTGCACTTGTTCTTTGTTATAATTGTTTTGTTTAAACCGTTTACCCTCTTGTAACAGGCTTTTTCAACCATTCTATTTATGAGGTATGCTCCCATGGCTCCCAGTTCGGAACAGTCTTTTTCTTCATCGGGAGGGATAAGCGGATTAAACTCTTCCTCCTGGTCAAGTATTTCAATCTCCACGAAAGAAGCGTTGTTTTTCCATATCAGTTTCAGCTCTGATTCCTTGTTGCTGGAATTCATGATAATGGAAGAACATATCTCGTCAATCACCAGCATCAATTCCCATGTTTTCTTGAAATTCAATCTTGAAGCAAGGCTTCTTTCCTGGATAAAATCCGAAATGTGTTCAAGGCTTCCGCATTTCTTTTCTATTATGATGTAATCGTATTTTTGTTCACTCATCTGTGCCATTTTTTCATGTATATGTTTTCAATCCTGTCAACCATTTTATGCACGGGATACAGGTCTTCCACCCTCTCCCTGCCCTTTATTCCCATTGTATAAGATTCACGGGGATTTTTCAAGAGGTAGAGCAGTTTCTCCCTGAGCAATTTTTCGTCTTTTGGAGGAATCAGGAATCCTGTCCTGCCGTCCAAAACCAGTTCCCTGGAACCGTCTACATCGAATGCAACGACGGCTT
Source organism: bacterium (assembly GCA_035341815.1). GTDB lineage: Bacteria > Ratteibacteria > UBA8468 > B48-G9 > JAFGKM01 > JALNXB01. The sequence goes on along the minus strand of DAOQVZ010000002.1, from coordinate 43,495 downwards.
TTCCTCCGGCGAACCCCTGGGCGACGGCTTTAGGCAATCCTTCCCTGAGACTCGTATGGGCAAGGATATCCATTGCAGCAACGTACCCGGGTATTGTTTTCGGATGGACAAGTCCCGTAAAAATCACTTTTTCGCGCACCCCTTTTTCCACGGCGTATTTTTCCAGGGAACTTCTCAGTATTCCGTCCCCCACAAGCAGGAGCCTGGTTTCCGGAAATTCTGCCGCAATTTCAGCAAAAGCCCTCAGAAGGTATTCCTGTCCCTTGAGGTGGTACAGCCTGCCTATCATTCCTATGACCTTGTCGTTTTCTCCTATCCCGAGTTTTTGTCTTATCTCATCCCTTTTGCCTTCTGCTTCCCTGTAAGGTTCAATTTCAAAACCGCTGTATATCACGGAATACTTTTTTCCCCTGCCAATTCCCGCCTGGAGAGATTTCTCTTGCATGACTTCTCCCACGCATATGAAGTGGTCAGTGAAGGGGGCGGCTATTTTTTCCGATGTTATGTAGATGAAATTCAGAATGGGGCTCTGGAATTCATGGAAAGAGAGCCCGTGCACGGAATGTATTACGAGGGTATCCCTTTTTGCGATTTTCGAGGCTATTCTGCCCAGTATGCCGGCTTTTGCACTGTGCGTATGTACTACATCGTAACGCTTCTTTCTGAAAAGGATTATCAGCTTTATCAGGGTAATGAGGTCCAATACGGGGTTTATCTCTCTTGCCATTTCCTTAACATGGATAAGCGGAATGCCTTTCTCCTTTATCCTTGGTTCGAGAGAGCCTTCCGGTCCCGTGGAAGGACCGCTGACAAGGTCTACCTCGTATCCTTTTTTCACAAGCCCTTCAACGGTAAATATCGTGTTTTCCTGGGCTCCTCCGACAATCAGTCTCGTGATAACGTGGCATATTTTCATTTATATTTCACTTATGCTTGTATCGGGGCCGTCTTTCACCGCTGCAAATATTCTTACGCCTTTTATGTGTATTTCTATATTGTCGAGGTCAAAATTGTCGGGCAGTACCCTTATGTGGGCGATGTTGTTTTGAGGTATAAGAATTATGCGTCTTTCCTTATCGATATCCACCGGGGTGATATTTCCCTTGCTGGCAAGGATTCCCTTGCCGTCAAGCATCAGCCATTGTTCTGTGAATTTAATGGCCCTGCCTATGAAAACCCAGACTCTCTGTTCGGGGAAATGCTTCTTAAACCGGACCTTTACTATTTTGCCTTCTATCATTTTACCTTCTCCCTCCTATCTTATCTGGCATTCTTTTACGTGTTTCAACATGATTTGTCTTGCTTCTTCAAAGTCCCCTTCGCTTGCCGGAGGATAAGAAAGACATTTTTCGTCTATGGCGGTTGAAGGCACAAAATGCTGTATGTAATGGATTCTGGCGCCTTTAGTCAACCTTCCTATCTGTTCAAAATCCTCCTTGTGTAAAAGCGGAAAAACAAAGGTTGTCTTGAATTCGCAGTCTATTCCGGAACCTTTCAGGATGGCAATGCTTTCTTCTATCTTCCTTGTATCTATTTCCACCCCTGCCAGAAGCCCGTATTTTTCAAGGGGAGCTTTTACGTCCATGGCTATGTAATCAACAAGAGATTCTTCTATAAGCATTTTAATAACATCCGGCATTGTGCCGTTGGTATCGAGCTTGACGCAGTACCCAAGTTTCTTTGCTTCTTTCAGGAAATCGGCCAAATTTTCCTGCATGCAGGGTTCTCCTCCTGAAACAACTATTCCCTGCAGGTACTCGCGCCTTTTCTTCAGGAATGACATGATTTCGCCCGCGGAAATCAAAGGCAGGAATTTTTCGGGGAGTACAAGTTCCGGATTATGACAATAGGGACAGCGTAAGTTGCATCCCTGCGTAAAAATTATACAACTCAGCTTATCCGGATAATCTATCAAAGAAGTTTTTTGCAAACCGCCTATTTTCATTTCAGGATATAATTCTTTCTCAATTTGAATTCCGCCACTTTTCCCTTGTTCCACTGATTGACCGGTCTGAGGTATCCGACCACTCTCGAATAAATCTCAGTTTCTCTCCGGCACTTGTCGCATATCATTACTTCCCCTTTTATGTATCCGTGCTCGGGACATACGGAAAAGGTCGGCGTTATTGTGAAATAGGGGAGCCGGAATTTCTGGCATATGACCTTTACGAGATTTCTGACTCCTGCCGTGGTATCGATTTTTTCTCCGGCATAGAGGTGTATCACGGTGCCTCCCGTGTACAGCGATTGCATTTCGTCCTGTAATTCGAGGGATTCAAAAATGTCGTCCGTGTAATTGACAGGCAGATGGGTGGAATTCGTATAAAAGGGTTCTGCGCCGTTCTTGTAGTCGTTCTCGTTGGCGCATATTATTTCAGGGAATTTCATCTTGTCCGCCCTTGCCAGCCTGTAGCTTGTTCCTTCTGCCGGGGTTGCTTCAAGGTTGTAATTGTTTCCCGTTTCCTCCTGGAATTCTACCAGGCGCTTTCTCATAAACTGCATGACTTCTATGGAAAATTTAAGTCCTTTTTCCGTGCCGATGTCTTCTCCGAAAAGGTTCAGGCAGGCTTCGTTCATTCCTATGATGCCTATTGTTGAAAAATGGTTCATCCAGTATTTTCCGAAACGTTCTTTTACATTCCGGAGATAGAATTTCGAGTAAGGATACAAATCGTCATCGGTAAGTTTCTCTATGATTTTTCTTTTTATTTCGAGGGATTCCTTGGATATCACCATAAGGTTGTCGAGTTTTGCAAAGAACTCTTCTTTCGTATTGACAAGATATCCTATCCTTGGAAGATTCACAGTGACAACTCCTATGCTTCCTGTCAAAGGATTGGCTCCGAAAAGGCCGCCTCCCCTCTTTCTCAATTCCACCGTGTCAAGCCTCAGCCTGCAGCACATGCTCCTGACGTCGTCGGGTTTCATGTCCGAGTTTATGAAATTGCTGAAATAAGGTATTCCGTATTTTGCCGTGACTTGCCACAGCAGTTCCATGTTGGGATTGTTCCAGTCAAAATCCTTCGTGATGTTATACGTGGGGATAGGGAAAGTGAAAACCCTGCCCTTTGCGTCTCCTTCCAGCATAACTTCAAGGAAAGCCCTGTTGAGCATATCCATCTCTTTCTGGAAATCCGCATAGGTCTTGTCTTTTAATTCTCCTCCCACAACTACGGACTGGTCTCTGTAAACAGAAGGTACCGTAAGGTCCATGGTCAGGTTTGTAAAAGGCGTCTGAAAACCGACGCGCGTTGGTACGTTCACGTTGAAGAGAAATTCCTGAAGGGCCTGCTTGACTTCCCTGTACCCGAGATTGTCGTATCTTATGAAAGGAGCCAGGAGCGTGTCAAAATTTGAGAAAGCCTGGGCCCCCGCCGCTTCTCCCTGGAGGGTATAGAAAAAGTTCACTATCTGTCCCAGTGCTGTCCTGAAATGTTTTGCAGGTTTGCTCTCAACCTTGCCTATCGCGCCCTTAAACCCCACGGTGATAAGGTCCTGCAGGTCCCACCCGACGCAGTATACCGACAGGCAGCCCATATCGTGTATATGCAAATCACCGTTTATGTAGGCTAATCGGATTTCCGGGGGAAATATGCTGTTGAGCCAGTAAGTTTTCGTCACTTCAGAAGCGACGTAGTTATTGAGTCCCTGGAGGGAAAAACTCATGTTGCTGTTTTCGTTGACCCTCCAATCTTTCTTGTTCAGGTATTGATTGACGAGGTCGAGGTTTGCCTTTGTTGTAATTTCTCTCAGTTTTGTATGCTGGTCCCTGTATATAATGTAGGCTTTTGCAGTCTTCTTATAGGGGGACGTTATGAGGACATCTTCCACGATATCCTGAATTTCTTCGACCGCCGGGGTCCTGTCGCCAACAATATCTATGGCAAGGTCAAGTACCCTCAGGGTAAGTTTTTTGGCTATATCCAGCTCAAATTCCCCCGTTGCAAGACCTGCCTTATAAATGGCAGCCGATATTTTGTTCGCATCAAACTTGACTACTTCTCCGTTTCTTTTTTTTATCCTGTCAAACATTTTAAAAGCCCTCCGTTTTAGAGAAAGCTATAAATTTCGCAATGTGTTAAAGAAAATTTACAGCAAGATAATTATAATACACATTTAAAGTATACATCAAAAAAAAAAAAGCGCAATGTTTAATTTTGAACACCAATGGAGTAAAATAGATTAAAAGGAGACAAAACCATCGACAGAAAAATAAAAAAAATAGTTGGTATTCTTGAAACGAAGAAGGGCGAGAATATAGAAATCATGTATGTGGGAAATCAAACCTGGATAGCAGATTATTTTATTATAGCTTCAGGCAATTCGGTTATCCACACGAAAACTCTTGCAGAGACTATTCTTGAAAATCTGAAGGAAAAAGCAGTTTCTGTGGAAGGAATGAACGATGGCAAGTGGATACTGATAGATTACGCCGAAATTATCATACACATCTTTGTTCCTGAAACAAGGAACCTGTATAATCTGGAAAAACTCTGGGCAAATATCTGATTTCTTCAAAATATCCGTATTGGCGGCCCGTCTTAGCATCAGCCGGGCAATACGGGTTATAACCATTTTATCTCACGGCGTGGAAATTTCATGGAAAACAAACTTGCTTTTGTGCGCAAAAGGGACGGCAGAATTGTGCCTTTTGACAAGCAAAAAATAGCCGATGCCATATTCAAAGCTGCCAGGAGCATCGGGGGGCAGGATAAATATCTTGCCGAAGACCTTGCCGAAGCTGTCAGGCTTTACCTTGTAAAAGAGTGCGGCAGGGATATGCCTTCTGTTGAAGATATACAGGATATCGTTGAAAGGGTATTGATAAAAACCGGCCACGCAAAAACTGCGAAAGCCTATATCCTTTACAGGGAAAAAAGGGCAAGGGTCAGAAGGATAAGGGAAGGAATAAAACCCGAAGATGCGGACGTAATAGAAAAAGAAAGGCAGAACTTGATAAGGAATATCAATCTTTCCGTAAGGGAGAGCAATGACAATATAAGCTTATGGAACAAGGAAAGGATAGTGGAAGCCCTCGTAAGGGAAACAGGGCTGTCGAGAAACATCTCCGAACTTATCGTGGGAGAGGTGGAGGAAGATGTTCTGACTTCGAAGGTAAGAGAACTCTCCGCTTCCCTTATAAGAGAACTTGTCAATGCAAAGCTGATTGCCTACGGATTTGAAAATGAGAGAAACAGGCATTCAAGGCTTGGCGTTCCCGTCTACGATGTAAACCGGCTTTTTGAAGAGGAGGCTTACATGCCCGATGCCCTTTCTCTCAAGCTTGGAAGGCATATAAAAAAGGAGTTTGCCCTGCTGAATATAATTCCCGACAGGGCTGTGGAGAAGCACCTGACAGGAGAAATGCGCATACACAATCTTGAGGGTATAGACAAGTTTTATTCCGTTTCTGTTTCTCTCGAAGATGCGGATTTGGAACAGGAGGGTAAAATATCGTCTGTCTTTCAAGAGTTAAGCGTTTTTGTAGAAGGAGATATAATTTTCAGCCTTCCGTCTTCTGGCGTGCGTGGTTTTTCGGATATGAAAATACCGGAAATCCCCCGGCTGAAAATAGAGGCAGGCATCGATTTTCTTAATAGCAGCGGCGGAATTCCCTTTATTCTGAGGATTGACAAAACAACTGATGTTTCACTGTTCGCCGGCATACGCGGCAGGATAGATAAGCTGGATATTATTAAAACAGGTTTTAAAGACGGGGTTATCATGAATAAAATAACCCTTGATATATCCCACATACAGGACAGTCCTGATTTTGACTCACGTATTAAGGAACTGCTGCTTCTTTGCTCGGGCGTCATGGAAAAACAGCAGTCTTTCATGGAAAGGATTCATCTCAACAGGCATCTGCCTGAAAAACTCCTGAAAGGCGAAAAAGCGGTAGAAATAGCGCTTGCCAATGTACATTGCCCGGCGGAAGATACTATTAAAAGAATATCGGATATGATACTTGATTTTCCGGCAGTTTTTTCTTTCGAGGTGGATTTTGACAAAAAGTCGCCCCTTGATTCTTTTTCTATTATTAACCATTTTTCAGGCAAAGGGTGCCCAATAAGGCTTTATTATGTATAAGATAGCGCTTTTCGGATATTCGTTCAGCGGAAAAACCGCTCTTTTCAGGAAAATGACGGGAAAAGCCGATGACGTTTACGACCCGTTTAAACCCAACGTAGGAGTGGGCAAATTCAGAGACAGCGCTCTTGACATGGTTGCAGGAAAAGCCGGAGCTAAAAAAACAGTCTATTCTGAATTTGAATTTTTTGATTTCAAGGGTTTTCCCTCAAGCGAAGGATTTTCCGACGATTACATGAAACGACTCCTTGAAATGGACCTTATTGTCTGCAATGTGAAGAATTTCACCGGCGAGTCCGACCCATGCAAGGAAGCCAATTCCCTGATGATGGAACTTATTCTCTACGACACGGGAAGGATTGAAAAGCTTTTGAACCGTTCTGCAAATGCATATAACGGATTGTCTTCCCTGCAGACGAAAGCTCTTGAAGAAGGATTGAAACTGCTTGAAGAAGAAAAATTCCTGAACAGAATGGACGACGTGGAAAGAAAATTGCTTCAGGGTTTGGAACTGCTGACCGTTAAACCGGTTCTTTTTTATATTAACGGCAAAAACAGGTCTCTTGACCTTCCTGTTGCTTATTTGCAGCAGGATTTTGCAGAATTCAGCGAAGAAATCTTTTACAACGGCGTAACTAAAGCTTTGAACCTTATAACCTTCTATACAATAAAAGGAGATATTGCACAAAGCTGGGTTGTTCCTGAAAATTTAAATGCCAGGGAATCCGCAGGCAAGGTTCACAAGGATATAGAGAAAGGCTTTATAAGGGCGGCGACCCTCCATTTCAGGGATTTTATGGAAATAGGAGATTGGCACAAGGCAAAGGCGGCCGGGATTTTGAAATTCCTGGGTCCTAATTCAAAAATAGCCGATAGGGATGTGGTCGAATTTTATTTCCACTAATACCGGTTTG
>DAOQVZ010000002.1:5673-36391 GCA_035341815.1 bacterium | reverse complement strand
ATTTCATCCCGATAGCATCGTTGGCATCGTCGCCGTCCGCTTCAACGTATAAACATACGTTTCATTGATGGCTCCTTGCCGCCTTGCTATCCGGCGAACTCAAAACGGTCTTTCAATGTTGGGAACATGTGATACCGGTTTGATTTCATCCCGATAGCATCGTTGGCATCGTCGCCGTCCGCTTCAACGTATAAACAAACCCTGCCTTTTTTTTGTAAAGGCAGGGTTTGTCAATTCCCATCCCGTATTCTTTTTTTCCACCTTACAGAGAATAGTTTATGTAATTCTCATTAAATCCCGAGCGGGGCGGTGCTATCTTGTCCACCTGGTCCATTATTTCCTGGCTCAGCTTGATGTCAACCGCTTTAACGTTGTCTCTCAGGTGCTCTATGGTTCTGGGGCCGCATATCGGGCTTGTCACCACGGGCCTGTGCAGCAGCCATGCCAGGGCAAACTGGGACATCGTTACCCCGAGGTCTTTCACTATCGGCTCAAGTTTTTCAAGTATATCGAAGTACCTTGCGGCATTTTCCCCTTCAAGGTTAACCATGCTTTTCCTCGCTCCCCTTGAATCCTTTGGAGGAGTTTCATTGCGGTGGTATTTGCCTGAAAGCCAGCCGAACTCGAGCGGGCTGAAAATAGTCACGCCGATGTTGTATTTCTTGCACACGGGCAGAACCTGCTGTTCAACGGCCCTGTTAAGGATATTGTATCTCAGCTGGTCGGAGCACAATTTTTCGTAGCCTTCATATCGTGCCAGAAGTTGTGTTTCAACAAGCTTCCATGACTGGTAGCAGGATGAACCGAAGTAACGTATCTTACCCTGCTTTACGAGGTCTGTAAGAGTGCTGACAGTTTCTTCCGTGGGAGTCGGATTTTTCCCCAGGGTTTGCAGGACTTCATCGGGCCGGTGCATTATCAAGAGGTCTATGAAATCCGTCTTGAGTTTTTTCAGGGAAGTTTCCACGGACCTCAGAATATACGCCCTTGAACTGCCTGAAGCGTTTTTCCCGCCGAACCGGTGGCCGCCTGCCCAGCACTTGGTGGCAAGGACAATATCTTCCCTTTTGCCTTCGAGGGCTTTTCCGACAACTTCTTCCGACTTCCCGTAACAGTCGGCGGTATCAATGAAGTTTATTCCCATGTCAGTTATTGCTTCATTGATAATCTTTATATACTCTTCTTCCTTCTCGAAATTGTTAAAATTCATTGCACCGAGACATATTCGGGAAACCTTAAGCCCGGTACTTCCCAGATTTGTATATTCCATTCCATGCTCCTTTACCCCGCTTGTGCCGGGCTTTTCCGGTATTTACCCCGGGCTTGTCCGGGGAACTCTTCCCTGATATTTTCCCAAGGTGAGGGGTTATGATTTTCCGCTTTTTTACCCCGCTTGTGCCGGGCTTTTCCGGTATTTACCCCGGGCTTGTCCGGGGAACTCTTCCTGCTGTGCTTACATAGTGAGGGGTTATGATTTATCTTTTTTGACGCTTCTTTTAAATTACAGATAGTAGTTTTTGTAATTCTTGTTGATTCCTGAACCGGGCGGCGCTATCTTATCCACCTGGTCCATTATTTCCTGGCTCAGTTTCACTTCAACAGCTTTCACATTGTCTCTCAGGTGTTCAATCAGCCTGGGGCCGCATATTACGCTTGTCACCAGGGGCCTGTGGAGCAGCCATGCCAGGGCGAACTGGGAGAGGGTTATTCCGAGATCTTTCACTATGGGTTCCAGTTTTTCCAGTATATCAAAAATTCTCGGCGCATCAGGCGATTCAAAATCCACGAACACTTTTCTTACTGCCCTTGAATCGGGAGGAGGGGCCTGATTGCGGTGGTACTTGCCTGATAACCAGCCTCCGTCAAGGGGGCTGAAGACGGTCACTCCAATCTTATATTTCTTGCATACCGGAAGAATCTGCTGTTCCACAAACCTGTCTGTTATATTGTATTTCAACTGGTCGCAGCATATTTTTTCATACCCTTCGTATCTTGCCAGAAGCTGGGTTTCCACCAGTTTCCACGATTGGTAGCATGAAGAACCTATGTATCTTACTTTCCCCTGCCTTACAAGGTCCGATAGTGCGCTCAGGGTTTCCTCGGTGGGGGAAGGATTTTTCCCCAGATCCGGCAGGACTTCGTCGGGCCTGTGCATGATGAAAAGGTCTATGTAATCTGTCTGTAATCTTTTCAGGCAGCCTTCCACCGACCTTAAAATGTTCACCCTTGAACTGCCTGCGTTGTTTTTCCCCCCCGTATTGGGACTCATCGCCCAGCACTTGGTGGCAAGAACAATATCCTCCCTCTTACCCTTGAGAACCTTTCCCAGAAGCTCTTCCGACCTGCCTCTTGCGTATCCGTTGGCAGTGTCTATGAAGTTTATGCCCATGTCAAGGGACTCTTCTATAATCTGCGCATCTTCTTTTTCCCTTTCAGGTTTGACTCCGAGATTCATTGCTCCCAGGCAAATGCGGGAGACTTTCAGACCCGTACTGCCCAGATTTGTAAATTCCATAGCCATTATTTTCTCCCTTTTATCAATAAATCCATATTTCTAAATACAAAACGAAATAAAAGACGAGTTTTTTATCTGTTCTATTCCCATCAAGCCGTTTTCCCATTCAGCAGTTTCAGACATCAAAGAGAATGGTTTACGTAATTGGGGTTATTGCCCGAACGCGGAGGCGCTATCTTGTCTACCTGGTCCATTATTTCCTGGCTCAGCTTTATCTCAGCAGCTTTCACGTTATCCCTGAGGTGGTCAATCAGCCTGGGTCCGGCTATGACGCTGGTTACTACCGGCCTGTGGAGCAGCCATGCCAGGGCAAACTGGGACATCGTCACGCCAAGGCCTTTCACTATGGGTTCGAGTTGCTCGAGAATACCAAAGAACCTTTCTGCGCTGGCGCCTTCCAGGTTGACCAGCCCCTTGCTTTCTCCCCTTGAACCTTTTGGAGGGGCCTGGTTGCGGTGGTACTTGCCGGAAAGCCATCCGAATTCGAGCGGGCTGAAAATATTAACTCCTATACCGTACTTTTTACAGACCGGAAGCACCTGCTGTTCGACATACCTGTCTAAAATATTGTATTTAAGCTGGTCGCAGCATATCTTCTCATAACCTTCATAACGAGCCAGCAACTGCGTTTCTACCAGTTTCCATGACTGGTAGCATGAAGACCCTATATAACGAACTTTTCCCTGTCTTACCAGGTCTGTAAGGGCACTGATGGTTTCTTCTGTTGGAGCAGGGTTTTTCCCCAGGTCGGGAAGCACTTCGTCGGGGCGGTGCATGATGAAAAGGTCTATATAATCTGTCTGAAGCCTTTTAAGACATCCTTCCACCGACCTCAATATATTTACCCGTGAACTTCCCCTGTTATTCTGTCCTCCGCCGGTAGGATTTCCTGCCCAGCATTTTGTGGCGACAACCATGTCTTCGCGCTTGCCTTTCAGCGCTTTTCCGAGAATTTCCTCCGACCTTCCCCTTGCATAACCGTTTGCGGAATCAAAAAAATTTATGCCCATTTCAACAGCTTCCTGGACGATTTTTATATCTTCCGCTTCTCTTTCAGGCTTCACTCCCAGGGCCATTGTACCCAGGCATATGCGTGAAACCTTGAGTCCCGTGCTTCCCAGATTCGTGTATTCCATTCCCATTTTTTCCCTCCTTGGAAAAATATAGTTAAAACGCACTTTTATTAAATTTAAAAACTAATCTACTTTACACCCCTTTCGGAAATAAGTCAAAAAATTATCTATCCAGGTAATGATTTTCGTAATAGGGATTATTTCCCGAACGGGGAGGAGATATCTTGTCTATCTCATCCATTATTTCCGGGCTCAGATTTATGTCAACAGCTTTCACGTTGTCTCTCAGGTGTTCAATCAACCTGGGTCCTGATATGACACTTGTCACCAGTGGCCTGTGAAGCAGCCATGCTATTGCAAGTTGGGAAAGGGTGATGCCGAGTTTTTCCGCTATGGGCTCAAGTTTTTCCAGCATATCGAAAATTTTCGGTGCTTCGGGAGAATCAAAATCCACGAAAATCTTTCTTACAGCCCTTGAATCTTTTGGAGGGGCGATGTTTCTCTTATACTTGCCCGAGAGCCAGCCTCCGTCAAGGGGACTGAAAATGGTTACCCCGATGCCGTATTTTTTGCATACAGGAAGCACCTGCTGTTCAACATACCTGTCCAGGATGGTATATTTGAGCTGGTCGGCGCACACTTTTTCATAGCCGTCATATTTTGCCATGAGCTGTGTTTCCACCAGCTTCCATGACTGGTAACAGGAAGAACCTATGTAACGTACCTTGCCCTGCCTTACCAGGTTGGTCAGCGTGCTGAGAATTTCTTCCGTGGCAGTTGGATTCTTTGCCAGTTCCGGCAGCACCTCGTCCGGCCGGTGCATCGTCAGAAGGTCCAGGTAGTCGGTTTTTAACCTTCTGAGGGAATTTTCAACTGCACTCATTATATTGACCTTTGAACTGCCCCTGTTGTTTTTCCCTCCCACTCCGGGATTTCCTCCCCAGCATTTTGTGGCAAGAACAAAATCTTCCCTTTTCCCTGCCAGCGCCTTGCCGAGGATTTCCTCGGATTTTCCCTTGACGTACCCGCCGGCGGTGTCAAAGAAGTTGATTCCCATCTCTATTGCTTCGTTGATGATATCTATATCCTTTGATTCTTCCTGGTAAGCGCCGAAATTCATGGCCCCCAGGCATATGCGCGAGACCTTTAGTCCCGTACTTCCAAGATTTGTATATTGCATTCCCATTTTTCCCTCCGTTTGAAAATGGTCGTTCTGCCAAACTTGGCAATGTATTTATAGTTTTTCAAGGCTTTTCTTTTTACAGTTCTCCCCATCTATCTGCAATGCTGAAACCGGTGTTTTGTACCACCCTGATATATGGTAAACCAGGATTCAGAATAAAAAACCGTGTTTTTGCAATACTGAGCAATTAACTTTACACCCAATTTATGAATAAATCAAGAAAATTTGCAATTGGATAAATAACTTCCTTTCTGTTATAATATAGAATTAAACGATATCTGCAATGCAGATTTAAAAAGGAGCAGGATGTTTTCCTATAATTTTTTTCTGGCAAAAAAATTCGCGGGCAGGAGAAAAGGGGACAATTTTCTCTGGTTCATAAGCGTTTTTTCTATTGCCGGCGTGGCAATAGGCGTTATTGCCCTCATGCTTGTCATAGGCGTAATGAACGGCTTTTCAAAGGAACTGAAACGCAAGATAATAGGAGCACATCCGACTATAACCATAGAAGGGAAACCGTACATTTTCGATTACGGGAAGGTAATTGAAAAGGTTAAAAAAGATGTCAGGGAAGTGGAAGGCATATCTCCTTATATATCCACCCAGGTAATATACAGGTCAGACAGGTACCTGATAGGCGGTTTATTGAGAGGCATTGACCCTGAATCCGAGGAAGGCGTCACCAACCTGGGCAATTTTGTAAAACATGGCAATTACAAGGAATTGAAGGACGGAATAATTCTCGGTAGCGAACTTGCCAGGGAGTTGGGGGTCGGGGTCGGAGACAGGGTATCTGTTATTGCCGGCCTTTCTCCTTCCCAGATTTCCACAAAAGTTGCAGGTATCGTTGAATACGGGGTTTATGCTTTTGATTCATCGATGGGTTTTGTTTCTCTCGATAATATCATGAAATTTCTCAAGGTTGGGAATATTGTCCACGGTATAGGCATCCGCACGGAAAACATATATGATTCCGGGAAGGTTGCCCAAAAAATAAGAAGTTCTCTGGAAAACAGGTACAATGTAACTACCTGGATACAGAAAAACAAGATTCTTTTTGCCGCCCTTGCGCTTGAAAAAAAAGCGATGTCTTTTATCCTCGGGTTAATTGTTCTCGTGGCTTCCTTCAACATCTCTGCCACTTTGATGATAACGGTTTACAGGAAGGTCAAGGAGATAGGCATACTGAGAGCGCTCGGTCTTTCCTCCGCAGAAATTAAAAAAATCTTTATATACCAGGGGCTTCTTATCGGCCTGAAGGGGCTTGTTATAGGGCTTGTAACCGGAGGAATCCTGGCCATGCTGTTAAGGAAATACCAGTTTGTCAAATTGCCGGAATTTGTCTATGACCTTTCACGCCTGCCTATTGAAATATCCGTTTTGGACTTGACCTGGATTTCAGGCATGGTTATTGCAATTGTGTGTATCGCAAGCGTTTATCCGGCCCAGAGAGCGGCCAGATTAAATCCTAACCAGGCTATAAGAAATGAATAAGCTTACAGGAAAAAACATAACAAGGGAATACCCCGGGGGAGTCAAGGCTCTCAGCAACGTCAGCATGGAAATAGAGAAGGGCGAAATAGCTGTCATAGTGGGGCCTTCGGGTTCGGGCAAGACTACTCTTTTGAATATACTCGGGCTTCTTGATAGGCCTACGGCGGGAAATGTCTTCATTGACAGCCAGGATATAACAAAACTTGAAGAGAAAGAAGCCTGCGGGCTGATGAACAGAACATTCGGATTTATATTCCAGTTTTTCTATCTCATACCCGAGCTTACGGTAGTTGAAAACGTAATGCTTCCCCTATGGATAAAGGATAAAACCCCATTAAAACTGAAGGCTTATTACAGGGATGCCGGCGTGCTTATAGAGGAATTCGGCCTGGGAGGAAGAAGGGATTTTTATCCTTCCCAGCTTTCCGGCGGAGAATTGCAGAGGGTTGCCATATGCAGGAGTCTCATATGCGAACCGGAAATTATTTTTGCCGACGAGCCCACAGGAAGCATAGACAGGAAATCCACGGAAATGTTTTTTGAACTGGTCAGGCAGCTCAACAGGCAGAAAGGGGTTACCTTTGTCATAGGTACCCACAACGAAAAATTCCTGGAATTCGCAACAACAATAATATCCCTTAACCAGGGAGAAGTGGCAAGTATAGAGAAGAGCGGGACTTTTTCAAAAGGAGTCTAAATGAGTAAAAGGGCATGGATTGAGGTTAATTTGTCCGGGATATCAAACAACATAGAAAGGATGAAAAAACATACGGGTAAAAAGTTTATGGCATGTGTCAAAGCGGATTGCTACGGCATGGGCATGGTAAGGATAGCAAAAAGCATTGAAAAGAAAGCCGATTTTTTCGGCGTGGCTGAAACATCCGAAGCATTGGCACTCAGGGAAAGCGGCATAAAAAAGCCCGTGCTTGTCATGGGAAGCATCCTTCCGGAAGATGTTGAAATCCTTGCTTTGAATGACGTGAGAATAACGTTATGCAATGAAAATGTCCTGGAGAAGATTGCCCGGGTTTCTGCGTTGAGGAATAAAAAAATCAACGTGCATATAAAAATAGACACCGGGCTGGGCAGAATAGGAGTTAAACCTGAAAAAGCATCGGATTTCATAGAAAAGGCATTGAAAGTGAAAGGATTGAAGATAGAAGGTGTTTTCACCCATCTTGCAACCGCAGACTGGGATGACAGAAGCTACGCCCAAAAACAGATTGACATTTTTAACGCCGTTCTTAAGAAGACAGCTTCAGCTGATATTCCCTTGAAACACATAGCCAATTCTGCAGCGATAATAAAATTTCCTGAAACTTACAGGGATTTCGACATGGTGAGGATAGGCCTCCTGTTTCTCGGAGTGTATCCGGAAAGAAAACTTTACAAAGGACTTCCCTTAAAGGCGGCATTGAACGGGTATTGCAGGGTGTTTTACCTTAAAGATGTTCCGCAAGGAACTCCGTTGAGCTACGGCATTACTTTCGAAACAAAGAGAAAAATAACGAGGGTCGCCACGGTCGGCCTGGGTTACGGGGACGGACTGAAAAGGTTTTTGTCTAACAGGTATTTTCTGCAATACAAGGGGAAAAAGCTTAAAATACTGGGGAACATCTGCATGGACCAGACGCTTATCGACGCCACGGGCACGGATATAAGAATCGGAGATACTGTAAAGGTGTTCGGAGACACCTTTGAACTTGAAGAAATGGCTTCAATCGGGAATACGGTGCCCCAGGAAATCCTGTGCGGTTTTGGAAGTTTACGGATGGAAAAGATATATAAAAAATAAAATGGGAAAAACAATATTGGCGCAGTACAGGGAAAAAGTAGAAAAGTATATTGACAAGGTGTTGCCTTCCGATAAAAAAGAACCTAAAATACTTCATGAAGCCATGAGGCACAGTGTTTTTTCGGGAGGCAAGAGGCTCAGGCCCGTCATTGTCCTTGCTGTCGGGGATATAGCGGGAGTGGAGCACGAAAAGCTTATGCCCGTGGCCTGCGGGCTGGAGCTGCTGCATAATTTTTCCCTTGTCCATGACGACTTGCCTGCAATGGACGACGATGACTACAGGAGAGGCAAGCTTACCTGCCACAAAAAATTCGGAGAAGCCGTCGCGATACTGGCAGGAGATGCCCTTTTGACGCTGGCTTTCGAGGTGATTTCCGAAACAGGGAATTGCCCCCTTGTAAAAGCCGTTGCAGGAGCGATAGGTTCCGAAGGCATGGCCGGCGGCCAGGCATTTGATATCCTTTTCAAGGAAAAACAGGTTTCGGATGCCTTAAAGAAGAAAATAAACGAAAAAAAAACCGGCAGATTATTTCAAATATGCTTTGAGGCGCCTTTCTATTTCAAGAAGGTACCGGGTAAAGAGAAAACTATCATTTCACGCATGGCAAGAAATTTTGGCGAGGCTTTCCAACTGCGGGACGACATGGAAGACAAGGAAGGGAATGCCGAACAGCTGGGAGAAAAAATAGAAGCGCTTTATAAAAGAATAAAGAAGGATATAAGCTTTTTTCGGGGAAAAGGAATGCTTCTCGATTATTTGAACGACAGGCTGTTTAAAAATCCATTGTGAACGAATTTTTCTTGACAGTTTTTCTGAAACATGTATAATGTAAACATTAATTCAAAGTTTGAAATTTATTCAGAGGGAGGTATCTATGCCGCTTCTTAAAGTAACTGATTTATCCAAGGTTTTCTATCTGGGAAGAAACAGAAAGGTTGTTGCCTTGAACAAGGTTAATTTTGAAGTGGAAGACGGTGAAATCTTCGGCATTCTCGGACCTAACGGTTCGGGGAAGACGACCTGTTTGAAACTGCTGCTGGGAATACTTTTCCCCACGGAAGGCGAAATAGATATAATGGGCAAGAGCCAGTTTGATGTCGAGGCGAAGGAAAAAATAGGGTTCCTGCCTGAAAATCCATATTACTATGAATACCTTACGGGCGCCGAGGTTCTCAGTTTTTACGGGCGCCTTTTCGGTATGTCCAAAGGGCTCATAAAAGACAGGACTGAATACCTTTTGAAGCTTGTCAATCTTCAAGACACCGGAAAACTTTCTCTCAGACATTATTCAAAAGGAATGCTTGAAAGGATAGGCCTTGCTTCAAGCCTCATCAATGACCCCAAGATTCTCATTCTTGACGAACCCACTACGGGTCTTGACCCCATAGGATGCAAAGAGACAAGGGACCTTTTGATAAAACTTAAAGAGGCAGGTAAAACCATACTTCTTTCAAGCCACTTTCTGTCTGAAGTGGAAAGGGTATGCAGCCGGATAGCCATTTTCCACAGGGGCAACCTTTTGACTACGGGAGTTCTTGCAGACCTCTTAAATCAATACCAGGCAGAAAACCTGGAAGACCTTTTTGTAAAGACGATCGAGACGTTTGATTCTGCGGCTGAGAAAGAAAAATCTGAAACAGCGGCGGTACAATAAAGCCAGCATAAAAGGAGATAACAAAATGGGTAAAGTATGGGTTATTGCATCTAATACATTCAGGGAAGCGTTGAGGAAGAAGACTTTATACATACTTCTTGTCGTTGCGCTTGTTGCGATAGGAACTTCGAGGTTTTTTTCTTTTCTTGCCGCCCAGGATGAGTTGAAGATGATAAAAGATGTGAGTTTTGCGACAATTGAATTTTTTGGCGCCATTCTCGCCATATTTACAGCCATAGGAGCCGTGTCGGGCGAAATAGAAAAGAAAACGATATATACCCTCCTTTCAAAACCTATCACGAGAAGAAATTTTATCCTGGGAAAGTTTGTGGGACAGTCACTCATAATACTGTTGAATGCCGTTCTCATAAGCCTTTTTTTCATCGGGCTGCTTATTTCCAAGAAAGCCGTTCCCGATATCGAGATATACAAGAGCCTTCTTTTAATATACGTGGAACTTCTCATGATTGGTTCCATAACGCTTGCTGTTGCGACATTTGCCACCGATGCATTCAACATTATATTTTCTTTCTTCCTTTTCATCGTGGGAAATCTTACTGTTTATTTTAAACAGCTTGTAGACAGAACGGAGAATATTGTTTTTAAGGGTCTTGGAGAGATGGTCCGCACTGTAATCCCCAACTATGAGAACTTCAATATAAGGGACCAGGTAGTTGTTGGAGTGAGCGTGAGCTGGAAATACATAGGACAGACAACCCTTTACGGTTTAATTTATATAACAATAGCCGTTTTGATAGGCATATACTTTTTCCAAAAGAGGGAAGTATGAAAAATAAAAACTGGGTAAATCTTTTTATTGCAATTCTTTTATATATCCCCATGGGATTCCTGCAGGTTAACATTGACTACAGAAGGAAGCTCGAGGACCTTGAAGCAAGATTGCTTCTCATGCCCGGCCAGGTTGCAGGCAGTCTGGTACTGGGCGGCTTCAGGGGCGTTGCTGCCGACCTTTTGTGGCTGAATATCGAAGACTTGTGGCACCACGGTCATACTCACAAGCTCCTGCCGCTTTTTGAATCAGTTGCCTGGCTTCAGCCCCGTTACATAACTGTATGGGCAGTCGGAGGCTGGCACATGGCTTATAATATATATGCAACCCTCGAAGACGAGAAAGAGAAGAAATACTGGTACGAACAGGGTGTTTCTTTCCTCAAGAAAGGAATCGCCTACAACCCCGAACAGTATGACCTCTATTTTGAACTGGGCTGGACATACTACAACAAGGGCGAAGATTATTCCAATGCGGTCAAGTATCTTGAAAAAGCCGTCAAGTTTCCCGCGCCGGATTACGTGAAGAGCCTTCTTGCCCACGCCTACGAAAATAACGAACAGGTTGATGAGGCCGTGCAACAGTGGACAAAAGTTCTCGATACAGGATTTAAACCTATTGCTCAAAGAGCGCTGATATCCCTCAAAACCGATGGCGCTTTTACCCCGAAAAGGCGGACAAGGCTTGGTTTGGACAAAGAAACGTAATATTCCCTTCTCTTTCAAAAAAACATAAGACAATGAAAAGGTTATTTGTTATTTCTGCTCCTTCAGGAACCGGCAAGACCACTATCGCCTCGATGTTGAAGAAGGAGATGGAAAAAATTCATATCCCCGTAACTTATACCACCAAGAAACCACGTCCAGAGGAAACCGAAGGAATTGATTATCGTTTTGTCAGCAAAGAAGTTTTCATGAGCATGGTAAAAGAAGGCAGTCTTCTTGAATGGGCTGAAGTGTACGGTAATTATTACGGGACTCCGCGGGAAGAAGTGCTTCTGAACCTGGCAAACAACAATGATGTCCTTCTCACAATTGATACGCAGGGGGGGCTTAGCATAAAAAAACTTTTTCCTGACGCCGTTCTCATAGGAATCCTTCCTCCCTCCCTGGCGGAGCAGGAGGCAAGGATAAGAAAGAGAAGGGGGCTTGCCGAAACAGAAATCAGAAAAAGAGTCGAGGCGGCGAAAAAAGAGAGGAAAGTCCTGATGTCTGATTATGATTACCGGCTTGTAAACAGGAATCTTGAAACCACAGTTCAAAAAATCGCAGGAATAATTCGGAAAGGGAAAAGGAGAGAAGATGGATAAGGTAAAAGTAGGTTTTGTCGGCGCGGGAGGATTGGCAAATGCCAAGCATTATCCTTCGCTTAGCGAGATTGAAGGCGTAGAGATTGTAGGCATCTCAGACCTTGTAGCCGAAAAAATGGACCAGACGGCTGAAAAGTTTAACATAAAGAATAAATTTGCAAGTTATAAAGAGATGATAGAAAAAACGTCTCCCGAAGTTGTTTATATAGTTATGCCTCCCCACCATCTTTTTGACATAGCTGCACACTGTCTTACCCAGGGACTTCACGTTTTCATCGAGAAGCCGCCCGGCATCACGAAGGAACAGACAAGGCAGATGGCAAGCATGGCAGAGAAGAAAGGCGTTCTGACAATGGCAGGTTTCCAGAGAAGGTTTTCTCCGGTCCTGTGCGAGGCAAAGCGCATGATAGACGAAAGGGGAGGAGTCGTGCAGTGCCAGGCCAATTTCTTCAAGCACAGTCCCGGTGTTGGCTCATATTACTCAGGTGCAATTGACATACTGACCTGCGATGCCATACATGCCGTTGATGTCCTGAGGTGGATGGGAGGAGACGTTAAAAAGGTTGTAAGCGTTGTAAGCAAATTGTTCGGCGACAATCCCAACAGGTTTTGCGCCCTGATGGAGTTTGAAAGCGGCGCCGCCGGATATCTTTCCACCAACTGGATTACTGGCAGGCGCATATATTCCGTAGAAATGCACGGCAAGGGCATTCTGGCTTTTGCCGACCCAGAAGAAGACGCAAAGGTTTATAAAGACGGGAATAAAGAGGCAGAAATTATCAGGGCGGAAACATTTACGGGAGAAAAAGACCCCGATTCATACAAGAACACTGGATTTTTCCATGAGAATAAGCATTTTATAGAATGCATAAGGACAAAAACTCTTCCGCAGACGAATTTCGCCGATGCTTATAAGACAATGGACCTGGTTGACAGGATTTACCACAGCCAGATGTAATTATAATTGACTGGGAATGTTTCCTGTCAGGCAGGCGATTGCAGCGGGCAGGGTTTTCCCTTAAGCTATCCGGTGAAATTTTGCAGTACGCCGGCAACTTCCGGAGGGGGTGTTCCGAACCTGTCTGAAAGCTCTGCCGAAAAAAGCTCTGCTTCTTCCGGCGTTTGGAGAGATGCAATCTTTTTGTAAACGTAGAATCTCAGGGCTGGGTCCTTTATGTATTCTTCGGGTATGATAAGCGGGATGTCAGGAGTGTCCGGCTTTTCGTGTACCTCTTTTTTCCCTTCAGTAACTTCCTGCCAGAACTGGCAGTAAAGGCTGAATCCCACCTGGTCTATGAATCCGTGCTGTTCTTTTCCGAGGATGTTGCCTGCTCCTCTGATTTCCAGGTCTTTGAGCGCAATCCTGTATCCGCTTCCCGGCCTGTTAAGCTCCTGTAAAGCCTGCAGTCTTTCCTTTGCCGTTTTTGTCATGAAGATATGTTCGGGAATCAGGAAATACGCGTATGCCCTCCACTTGTATCTTCCCACCCTGCCTCTGAGCTGGTAAAGGTCTGCAAGCCCGTATCGGTGTGCGTTATCCACGATAAGGGTGTTTGCCCTCGGGATATCTATGCCGTTTTCCACGATTGTTGTTGCCACCAGTATGTCTATCTCTCCATTGGAAAACCTCTTCATTATGCCCGAAAGCGTTTCGGGGTTCATTCTTCCGTGGGCAGCCTCTATTTTTGCAAAAGGAACCATGTTTTGAAGCCTCTTCCTGACTTTCTCGATATCGTATATGAAGTTGTGCAGGTAGAATACCTGTCCTTTTCTTTCCATTTCCCGGAGCAATGCTTCTTTTACAGTTCTTTCGTTATGCCTGCCCACATATGTAACCACGGATATTCTGCCCTGCGGGGGCGTCGTGATGACGCTTATGTCTTTCATCCCGGAGAGTGTCATATAAAGAGTTCTCGGTATGGGGGTTGCAGTTAAAGTCAGCACGTCGACATTTTTGAATATAGTCTTTATTTTTTCCTTGTGCACTACCCCGAAACGCTGCTCTTCGTCTATGACCAGCAGGCCGAGGTTTTTGAATTTGATATCTTTCTGAAGAAGCCTGTGCGTTCCTATTATTATGTCGCAGGCCCCGTTTTCCATGTCTTTGACTATTCTTTTCTGTTCGGAAACTCCGACCAGCCTTGAGAGCATTTCAACCCTAACGGGAAAATCTGCGAACCTTTCCCTGAAGGTCAGGAAATGCTGGAGGGCAAGAACTGTCGTGGGAACAAGAACGGCCACCTGTTTGCCGCTTATAACGGATTTGAACCCTGCCCTTATGGCTATCTCGGTTTTTCCGTATCCCGCGTCTCCGCAGACTATCCTGTCCATTATTCTTGCCGACACCATGTCTTTCTTGACCTCGTCTATCGCCTTTAACTGGTCTTTCGTTTCCTCGTATATGAATGTCGAATCAAACTGTTTTTGCAGTTCTTCATCGGGGGAAAAAGAAAAGCCTTTTTCTTTCTTCCTTTCAGCGTAAAGGCGGTACAGGTCTGATGCAAGGTCTCTTATGCTGTTTTTGACTTTCTCCTTTATTGTGAGCCAGTTTCTGCTGTTTAACTTTGATATCCTGGGATTTTTATCGCCTATATACTTGTGTATAAGCGAAATATGCCTGACGGGCACATACAGCTTGTCTCCTCCTTCATACCTTATAATTATGAACTCTTCAAAGGAATCGTTTATCTTCAGTTTTTTCATTCCTTCGAAAACACCTATTCCTTCATTGAAATGAACCACGTAATCCCCTTTTCTGATTTCCGAGTAACTTCCGGCTGGCATGAATTGAGAACTTCTCCTGAGCTGAATATGCCTTGTGGCGTATCTTGAGAAAAGTTCGCTGTTGCTCAGCACCGTGAGGTTTATTTCGGGAAAAGAAAAGCCCGAAGATATTACTCCTTCGAGGAACACCGTACTGGAAATACCTGCCTTTTTCTCTTTGAGAACATCTTTTACCCTTTCTTCCTGGCCCTTGTTGTCTGAAAAAACGAAGAGTTTTTCTCCGGCAGACCTGTGCCATACAAAAGAGGGATTTATCTTGAACCTTCCCTCAACGGAAAATATGTTGAAATGGAAAATTTTCCTTTCGGATGACCATTCCGACAGTCTGTTCTGAAGTATTGCCGAACTGCCTGCAAGCTGTTTTATCCAGGGTTCTCCGATGATGTTTTTAAGCATCAGTTCCTTTACCAGGGGAGAAGAGAATGCTTTTCCAGGCTCGATAAAAAAGGAAAATGCGTTTTTTAATTCCTCCTTCAAATCTTTTTCACCCCTGCCCGCAAAAAATTCGCTGACAGGCATAATTGTAAATTCATCGGTTTTCTCAAATGAAAGCTGAGTGCCCGCTTCAAATTTTCTCAATGAATTTATCCTGTTGCCCGCAAATTCAATCCTTACAGGAAAATTTTCATTGAGAGAGAATACGTCGATAATTCCGCCTCTTCTCGCAAAAGAGCCCGGTTCCTCGACAACGGCCGATTCCTCGAATCCCGAATCTATAAGGTACCGTATGAACGCATCCCTTCTGAGTGTCCGGCCTGTCCTGATATTCATTATGTGCCTGCCGAAATTTTCAAGGGGAGGTATCTTCTTTGCAAGGGCTGCGGGCTGGGATACCAGGATGTAAGGCGTTACCGTTCGTGATAGGGCAGACAGGGTTTTAACCCTTTCGAACATGACTTCCGATACCATATTTTCGTTTTCCGTGAAAAATTCAGGAGAGGGAAGAAACATTGCATGTTTCTCCGGAACGAAATTCAGTATATCCCTGTAAAAAACTTCGGCTGACTGTTCTTCGGGAAGTATTGCAAGGAATGATTTTTTTGTGGATTTGAAAAGGCCTCCAATGAGATAGGGAATAAAACTTCCTTCTGCACCGCTTATAAAAGGCCTTCCATTTTTCAATATAAAGGCCGACAGTTCGGCAAATTCTTCTGACTGCGGGAGATATTTCAGTATTTCTGCAGGTGAAATTGTATTTTTCATTCGGAGAAAAGGATGTACACGGGTCCTGTAATCCCTCCTGTTTTCTCATTTCCCAGGGGGCCGCTGTAAACGCGCCGCAGGATATTTCCCAGGCCGTTGGTAACGCTGATTTCTATTTCGTTTTTGCCTGTTTTAATGAGTCCTTCGATGTTGAAAATATAGGGTTTCCATGCTTTTGTTCCAGCCTTTTTCCCGTTTATCTTAACTTCCACGGCGGTGAAAGCCGATTCGATGACCAGTCGGGGAGATTTTGGAACCTTTTTCAATTTAATTGTCTGCCTGTATATGCCAGTTCCTGCAAAATGGGGGTATCCTGCCGTATTCCAGCCGTTATTTTCCATTTTACCCGCGCAGGGTGCAAGCATGGTGCAGTTTTCCCTCTTTTCCACCATGAAATCCCCGCTTATCACGACAGGCTCGATAAAACCTTTCTGGTTGAATCCCGGCAGGTCTTTTTTCCATGAACGCCAGTAAGAGCTTTTGACGAGAAAAACGAATTCATTGGTTCCCTTCCTGTAAAAATCCCTTGCGGTGAAAATCATGTTTTCCCTGTCCCACAGGCAATAACCTTTCGGTTCGGGAACTTCCCTGCCGTTTATGAAAAGCTTCTGCCATTCTCTGGTATCAACGATGAAAGAAAGTTTTTCCGGGATAAAAGACAGGTTGAAACACCCTTTTACCCAGTAGAATGCAGATTCTTCGGACGTGAATCCGTCGGCAAGTCTCCCGTGAAACGTTTTTATCCATGTTTTATCAAGGGGTTTTTCATGCCATCTTTCCTTCTCTCCTTTCATCAGCGGGTCCGTTTTCACAAAAAGTTCAGGCAAATAATGATTAGCTCCTTTTAATGAAAAATCCCAGTTTTTGTCAAGCATTATTTTTCTGCCGGAAAAGTCTGAAGCCGCCGGGCATCCCGCCTGTTTGATATCCGTGTTCCGGAAATCCCTGCCGATATTCACTATGAGAGATTGTCCGTCCCTGAGCCCAACGTTTATCCTGCTGGTTCCCCCGCTTTCAACGGTTTCCGGCCTGTAAACCCTCCCATCGTCAACGTCCATTATCACGGCGGTTCCTTCAATCCCGTGGTTCAGGGTTATTTCCCTGTCCCTGCCGGTATGGTTCGCGAGAAATAGCATGTATTCATCATTCGTTTTTCTTGCCGTTGCCCATATTCCCTCGGCTTCCCTACGGCTCTCCAGGTCCCATTTTTTCGTGACTAATGGTAATATCCTGCTTATGAATTCCGCCTTGAATTTCTCCCTGTCATAGTCTTTTTCAAACGGTATGAAAACGCCTCTCTGTTCTTTTCTGCAGGGCGAAAGCTTTCCTTTGTCGTATGACCATTGGGGTTTGCATCCCAGCCAGAGAATCCTGCCTCCCGATTCCGAAAACTTTTTCAGCTTCAGAGCGCATGTCCCGTCTATGACATGGCATCCCGGCACGACGACCGTCCTGAATTCCGCGTTCCTGCATTTCAGAACGCCTCCGGATACGGAAGATTCCTTGAGGACGTCCTCGAAAAGCATCTCGAAGTCAACGTGGTTTTCGAAAAGCGAATTCATTGACAGGACAAGCATGTAAAGCATGATATGCGACTGGGGGGTTTCGTTCCAGAATTCGCATTCCGTTCCTACCCTGAATGTTGTTCCTGCATGTGCCGAGGTTACGGAATAAAGAACGGCAATGTCGGTATCGAGCGGGGCAAAGGATGCAAAAAGGGAAACCCTTCGGCAGTAATCGGCGTATATCCTGTAATATTTCCACCACGGCTGGGAAAAATGCTTGCCTGATATTGCCCTCTTTCGAAAATCGGCTATGGAATATATGAGAGCGTTGTCGTTTATGAGGCTTATGCCCATAGAGGCAAGCCAGTCGTTATCTTTTTTCTGCTCTTCAAGGGTGCAGTTCCAGTCTCTCACCCCGAAAGCCTCGCACATGGTTCTTTTTGCTCCCGTGTACCTGGCGGTGGATGAAATTCTCTTTGCCGTGAATGTCAAAAGGGGATAATCATAGGGTTCTTTCCCGATTGCCGTTTCAAGCGGCTTTCCGGGCATGCATCCCGCCAGCATATCCATGCCGGGTACCTGTATATGCTTTATGAATTCGTGTATATCGCCATTGACCTTGTTGGAAAAGGAGATGGATTCCTCTGCCATGCAGTGGCCAGTAACCGAAACCCTGTTTTTTGAGCACCACCTGCCTGCCGTTTCCGAAAAATTTTTCGAAAAAAGGTCAGTTATAAGGCCATAGTAATCAATTCTCGCTTTCAGGGTTTCCGGCCGGCTGTTTTCGGACAGAAGAAGGCGGAAGTTATCTTCCAACCGGTAACCGCAGCGCTTTTCAAACTCGGAGAAAAGAGTTTTTGTATATGCAAAACTCATGTTCTTATTAATGTTTGCGTAAGGTTCGTCAAAAAAGAAGCCTTTCAGGGTTGAGCCAAAATATCTTCTGAACCTTTTCAGGTACTGCACGTGTATGTATGACATCCATGTTTCAACTGCTTTCTTGTCCAGCATATCCCCGTATCCGTGCTGCTGCCATGAGTCCGCGGTACCCGTGCTGGACAGCAATACCCTGCAGCATGGCTTCTTGACAAGCATCATGAAAGTGACCGGTCTGCCGGTCCTGTTCACCCATTTTCTTTCCCCCTGTTTTTCCCACCAGCGTGCTTTTTCAACAGGGATATCCCGTATATTGCCTTCGAGGTTCCTGAAGCCTGCGTATAATATTTCTGACCCGCCTTCAAGCATGGCTTCAATATTGACCGTCTTTCCATTTGCCACTTTCCTTTCATTCAGTTCCATGGCAGAGGAAAGATATTCCGGATGTTCTTTAAGAAGATATCCCGCGGCGGTTCCGCTGGGCCAGTTGAGGTCGTCGTAAAGCCATACCTTCATTCCTGCCTCTTTGCTCTTTTCAAGGACGAATCCTATGTAATCCCAGTATGTATCCTTGAGAAAAGAAGGGAATTCAAGCCCGTACATTGCCATAATGAAAAACTCGTTTATGCCTTTTTCCTTCATATCCCGAAGCTGGTTGAGTATCTCTTTTTTTGTCATCTTTCCCGTCCAGCACCACCACGGGACAGGGCCGAATTCATCATGCAGGTTTGAAAACATTCCGGCAAAACTTTTCCCATTGTCTTTCATTTGCAGGTTTCCCTCCTTGATAATGCTGAAGATTACCGAAATATTGTATAACAGGTAAAATATCCAGTCAACCTGCCTTATATTGCCTTGAACTTGACTGAGAGGTACAATTATCTGATACAAATGTCTTTGCGTATATAAAAAAATGTCAGGAGGAATTGTCACATGGAAATGAAGATAAAAACCTTTTTACTGCTTGGCGGATTAACCGTATTGCTTGTTCTGGGGGGCAGTTTTTTCGGCAAGAGCGGCATGATAATAGCTTTTATCATTGCCCTTGCGATGAACGGGTTTTCCTACTTTTTTTCCGATAAGCTTGTTCTTGCGATGTACAGGGCGAGAGCTGTTTCATACAACGAATATCCTGTCTTATACAATATCATGGGAGAACTTACCCAGAAGGCCGGCATGCCGATGCCCAAGTTATATCTCGTATCTTCGGCAACACCCAACGCTTTTGCCACGGGCAGGGATCCTCAGCATTCAGCGGTTGCCGTTACAACCGGCATTCTTGACCTGCTCAGCGAGAACGAGCTCAAGGGAGTCCTTGCCCATGAACTTTCGCATATAAAGGACAGGGATATTCTGCTTGCCACTATTGCGGCTACCATTGCCGGTGCGATAACTTTTCTGGCAAGTATGATGCGGTGGGCGGCGATGTTCGGCGGAGGAATGGGAGGCGGCAGCGACAACAGGAGAAGCGGAGGAAGCATGATAGGGCTGGCAGGCATGCTTTTGTTTGCTGTGCTGGCGCCCATAGCCGCTATGATAGTCCAGCTTGCCATTTCCCGTTCGCGTGAATATCTCGCCGATGCGGAAGGAGCCAGACTGGCAGGAAATCCCCTGTATCTTTCTTCTGCCCTGAAAAGGCTTACCCAGGGAGTAAAGGCCCGCCCCATGAACAATGCCAATCCTTCTACTGCGCATCTGTTCATAGTAGCGCCTCTTACGGGCAAGTCTTTGCTCAACCTCTTTTCAACGCATCCTCCCATGGAGGAAAGAATAAGAAGGCTTGAAAACCTTGTCGTTTAAAGTAAAGGAACAATGGAAAGAAAAAAACTCAGGGAACTTCTCAACGGCTATAAGAAAGGCACTATCAGCGAGAAAAAACTTCTCGAGAAGCTGAAGATATTTCCATACATAGACATGGATTTTGTGAAGCTTGATACCCATCGGAGCATCAGGTTCGGTTTTCCCGAGGTTGTTTACGCTCCGGGCAAGACGGTCGAACAGATAATCAGGATAATAAAGGCAATACTGGATACCCACTCTGATTTCATGGTAACCAGGACAAGCAGAGAGCAGGCTGAAAAGATTAAGGAGCAGATGCCGGAGATACTTTATCATGAAACTGCGGGAATTCTTACGTTAAAAAAGAAAAAGATGAACCGCAGCAGTAAATATACAGCCGTTGTTTCTGCGGGAACAGCCGATATCCCCGTTGCAGAAGAAGCAGCGGTAGTGCTTGAAATACTTGGCGACAGGGTGGAGAGGTTGTACGATGTCGGAGTTGCGGGCTTGCACAGGTTATTGGATAAAGCGGATATGCTTAACAGGGCTCAAAGCCTTATTGTGGTAGCAGGCATGGAAGGGGCACTGCCGAGCGTGGTGGGGGGTATTGTGTCGCGTCCTGTTATAGCAGTTCCCACTTCCGTAGGTTACGGAACAAACTTTGCCGGGGTTGCACCCCTGCTTACGATGCTTAACAGCTGTTCGCCCAACGTTGCCGTTGTAAACATAGACAACGGTTTCGGAGCGGCTTTCTTTGCCCACCTCATCCTTGTAAAATAAAAGGGGACAGGCTACTTTTTTCGATAGAATAAGTTTTTTGAAAAAGTAGCCTGTCCCCTTTTTTTTTGTCGTGGTTGTCATTCCTTATTCTGAGCCTCCAGCCGTAGCCGTACCCTGAATCTGCGACGGGCGCATCAGCCATTATTACCGTGTCAGGATGGGTCTGCAGGTTAAGCCACGGCGCGTACATGTAAGAACATGTATTGGAGAGTCCAACCGCAGATATGCGCGAACCTGCACGGTCCCTGTAAAGTGCGCCCGGAAAGGCCGGATTGGGTTTATCTCCGTATTTATGCCCCGGGCATACAAAGAGGTTGTAATTTGTTACGTACTGGGGTGTTTCAAACGCAGATGAGGAAGGGTCAACCTGTCCCGTAAGAAGCGCCAGAGAAATATTGGGCACCGTGGAAACATGCCCGTAGTAATTTCCCATGCTTGCCCATAATGAATCGTCGAAGTAGTGGGATGGAAACCATCCTTCCCAGTCCTGGGCGTATATGTGGAGGTAAAGCCCGAGCTGTTTCAGGTTGTTCATGCACGCCGTCGCCCTTGCCCTTTCTCGCGCTTTCTGCAAAGCCGGCAGCACAAGTGCTGCCAGGATACCTATGATAGCTATTACCACAAGGAGTTCTATGAGCGTAAATCCTCTTTTCTTTCTCATCTTTTCTCACCTCCTTTACTCCGAACTCTCACTTGATATTTTTCCATGTGAGGAGCTTCGTTTTATCGCTTCTTTAAGATAACCCTTCCCTGATACACTTTCACGGTGAGGGGTTTACCCCGAACTCTCACCTGTATATCTTTCACGGTGAGGGGCTCTGATTTATCTTTTTCTCCGGATAAAGCCCTTAGATGAGATAATACTCAATGTGCAAATACCTTATCACGCTTCTTTATATCTGTCAAGTTTTTTTATTGCCGGAGCGCCTCCAAAGGTTGTGAAGAAGCCGATATCCCTTTCAAATTACCATCAAACAGGAAAAGCGCCCTCGTGTTGAGGTCCATTGCCGGAACCTCTTTCCCCGGCTGGAAATCTGCCGTGTAGCGGACCGTGTCTGAAATCCTCAGGTTATCCATGGCTCCTTCAAAGGGTCCAAGCACTATATCTTCCCCCGCGTCCGAAAGCTTTATTTTCTGCTTGCCCGTCACCGGGTTTATTCCATACATTGCTGCTCTATGGGGCAATTTCCGCCCGTTAAGGAAAATACCGAGTGATGCTTCCAATCCCCTATCTCCTTCCTTTATATCCCATGTATAGGCAATATGCACCCATTTTCCAGCACGGTAAAAATATTCCGCCTGGAACCCTGTGCGTGTCGGTTCTCCCTTTTCAGACAGAAATTCCGTCTGCAGGAAGCTGAAAGGGCCCGGCGTGCCTCTTCTCCAGTACGAGTGCTGCAGGTTGAATAGAGGAGCCTTTACAAAAGGCAGGTCTATCTGCTTGAAAGACGGAAGAGCGATATTGAGTATGGAATGGTCCGGGCGGAACCAGAATTCGACAGTTCCTTTATTCCCGGGGAAAAAGGCGTAACCTCCCTGTTGCAGTCTTTCTCCCCTCGCAAATTTTAATGAATGCTGCTCCGAAAGCCTGACAGACTTGCCCTGAACGCCCTCTACGAACTCCACGGGTCCTTTCGTTGCAGGCAGTGCGGCGGAGGCGAGAACAACAGGCTTGCCTGAAGTTTTTTCCGGAAGAAGAGATGGAGAGCCGAAAGCCACCATGGGCTCCACGTTAAGAAGCCTGTAAAAGCCCGCTGGACAATCCCCCTTGAAAGAACGTAAATATGGTTCTATACTCCATATTCCGGCCCTGCCTTCCGCAGGTATGGAGAGCTTGCCAACATTTGAATCGGAATTCTCGACGGCGATTTTGCCGTCGGGGCTCCTGATAATGGCCGGGTATCCCATGAAGATTTCAAGGGTTTTCAATCCTTCCGGAACCCTGAAAAACATCGGTTTTCCTTCTCCCGGACGGCTGCTTTCAGGAGAAGATCCGTGAGACACGCTGCTGGCAGACCAGAATCCTTCGGGTGAGAAAAGAACGGCTTTTTCCGAAGTTGTGTCAAGAAGCGTAAAGGTGTCTTTTTCGGCGAACGAAAGAAGGTATAAACCCGATTCCTTGTCCGCAGGCATAGTTATGTATGCATGGTAGCAGGTGTTGTTGGACATCCGTTTTTCAATTTCTGTCCCTAAATCCTTTACCGGATGTATTTCCGGATAATCCGCATACGGCGAGACTTCTATTTTTATGCTCTTTTCTTCGGTCTGTATATATATGCTGTGCCTGGTATCGTTCCCTTTTTCATGGCTGAATAAAAGCATGCTTCCGGGAATCTTCATGGGCTTTACTACAAGTGGCGTTATGGGTTCTCCGCTCCATCCTTTTTCCGATATCAGTTTCAATGTGGCGGGAAATCCTATGAAAGGATTCTCGTACTCGTTCCAAATCCTGCCCGGAAGGCTCTTCCAGTCGAGAGGATTTTTCGGCATCCTCGAAACCTGTTCAGAAAAAGGGTAGCGGCCCGCGTAATAGAGCGCGTCGCTCAGGGTCTGTTCCGCCACGCTGCGCCACCTCTGTTCTCCGGTTACCATGTAAGCAATGCAGTAGGTGAGGGCATCGTAATTCCTGTGGCCTATGGGCCCGCTCCTTCTTTCAAAACGATACTTCTGGTCCAGCAGTTTCAGCCATGCTTCTTTTACAGGCTCGTCGCCCGTTTCAAGGTAATATTCCAGTAAATCGTAAGTGTCCCGTTCATCCTTGTATTCGGGGCTGAGGCCAACTCCTTTCAGGCCGTTCTGGCTTTTAATATCTATGATGGAATGTACAAATTCACGTGTCATCCTGCAGATGTTGTCATCCCAGTCCATTACGGAAAGGGTGAGAAGTGTTCTCGATATGCTTACTATCCCGCGGGGCGTTTTGTTTGCCTTCTTTGCATATTCCTGTACCATTTTCACCAGCCCGAGGGAGCGTTCATCCCCGGTCAGGTAGTAATCGTTGAGCCAGTGCCTTATCTCCCCGTCTATCGTGCTGAAGGGAACTGTCCTGCCCTGCCAGAAGAAAGGCAGTCCTCCGCGGTCTCCGACAATGAAAACTCCCCTTTCCTTGTTGGGAGAATTCCAGTGGGCTATTCCGTAGTCTCCCGTAAAGCGGCTGAACCTGTACCCGTACTCGTAGCATTCGCGCTCACCGCTCCTTGCGTACATGAGAAAGGGAACCCTTCGCATGCCGTAGTCCATTATCCCCTTCAGGCGCGAGTCACCGAATCCCGACATTATGCGTCCTTTCACCGTAACGACGCTTACATCGGGAAAACAGCCCCAGGAGATAACGCCCGTCATGGGAAAAGCTTTCATGGACATGATAAATCTCTGCCAGTGGTCGGATATCATCTGTTCCGCCTCGGGGAATTTTGCGGGGTCCCTGTGCAGGGAGGGCCAGCCGATTGCCTCGGAAGAACATATCTGTGCGGTATCGCTTAGTGCAAGGGGAGGCCTTGCCCCGGCTATTGCGGTTTTCCTGACAGTGTCTGCCCGGTAGTTTCCCGCCTGGGGCAGCAGCCAGATATCGTGCGTAAGGGCTGTACCCTGGGCGTTGCTGGGCAATTCGTGGGGGTTTTTCGGGGCGCCCGGAGCTTCTTTTGCCCATCTCTGCCAGTATTCTTCTACAAGGGTTTTTGCCCGGAAATCCAGTTCCCGGCCGCTTCGTCCCGACCATAGCACAGCTCTTGCTCCCCTTTCTCCGAAGGATATTTCCTTGGGGAACCGCTCGGCCAGCCAGGGCATGACGACGGCAATACCATAGTTTCCGTAATCTCCGTAAGCCCAGTCTCCCGCCACGTTGAATTTTTCCACAATCCTGTCGGTTCCGTTTTCCGAAATTCCTATGCCTGCTTTGTATTCTCTCTCGGCAAAGTGCGGATAGACGTCCTGCAGTAGAAAAACTTCGCTTCCCTTAACCTTTTGTACCGATTCCTCTCCGGCCGCTCCCGCCGCGCAGTATACGTCAGCAGGCGGGGCGGGAGTCTTGAATTCCAGTCCGTAATCTTTGAACCAGACCTTATTTGTATCCTCGGTCAGAATAAGCGAATGGGTAATCCTAACGTAAGGGGTTCCTGCCGCAAAATAGAGCCATACGTCGGCCCTGGCAAGTTTTTCCCCGGACTGTGTAATGTACCATCCCGAACGCTTGACGACAAAACGTCCGGGTCCGTCTTTTAACACGGTATTTTCAATGGCGGCGGCCGCACCGGCAACCCTTGCCGTCCTGCCGGAATTATCTGCAAGGTAGGTTCCCGCTCCCGAACCTTCAAGCACAGGTATTCTTCCGTTTTCGCAGACAAGCCACGCTCTTTCGGGCAGAAGACTGTTCTTATCGAACTGGTATACCGCGGCGCCCGTATCAACGGTAAAATTTCCGTCGGCATCGCGGGTTACCTTCAAAGGGTTCGGAAAAGCGGTCCTTTTTACGCCTGCCCCGTATTCAACCCTGTATTTTCCCTGGGGCGAAGCCGTGAAACCTGCCAGTGCCCATCTTACGCTTCCATCCCGCCAGGTGGCGGTCACGTCTATCTGGGAAGGAATTTCCCTGCCCCCGCTTGTTATCCGGATGGACGATGCGTCTTTAATCTCTCCTTTGTGGAAAGCCATGCTTCCCGTGAGGGGCCAGGGAGAGTCAACACCGGATACGTCGTTTATCTTCAGGTCAAATCCGCCTGCCTTTGCAGTGAAAGCGGCGAGTATGAAGCACAGTAAAACAAGCATATAAGATTTTTCAAACAATTTTTTCCCCATGGTTTCCTCCTGCGTGGAATCTCCGTTCTACCATACCTGGCTATGTTTTCGGTTGTGTTTTTCAGCATACCAGGCATAAAACCTTTTTGTGTCTGTTGAATATAATTAGCTATTTCCTTAATGCCTGTAATTTATTCTCTTTCATCTCATGTTGATTTTTGCGAGGGTTACTTCGGAGCGTGCCCTTTCCAGCATGCTTCTGACATAGTCAACCTGGCGTCTCAGGGAACGGGTTATGGCATCGGCGTACTGGAAATTGAGAAGGAAATAATAGATGTCGTCCATCATGTCGAGCATCTTCTCGCACTTTTCTATTTCGCCCTTTCTTATTTCGTCCAGCATGTACCTTCTCAATTCGCCGTTGCTCTCGCACATTCCGTGAAGATAGCTCTTGTAGTCGAAACCGTACTTGTCCGGCTCGGGTATCTTCCCGTTTTTTATGATATTGAATGTAACCACGGCTTCTGCAAGTTCCTTTTCAGCGGCATGTAAAAAGCCGGCATAGTATATCTCAGGGCATTCTTTTAATATCTTTTTTGCATTTTTCAGGATGTCAAGCGCCTCTTTTATCTCCTTTTCCGCTCCGG
Organism: bacterium; assembly: GCA_035341815.1. GTDB lineage: Bacteria > Ratteibacteria > UBA8468 > B48-G9 > JAFGKM01 > JALNXB01. The sequence goes on along the minus strand of DAOQVZ010000002.1, from coordinate 10,269 downwards.
GGAAATTCCTCTGGTGTATCTTCTTTATGGAATCTGCAGCCATCCTTCCCACTTCCCTTGTCAGCCTGAGCGTTTTTTCTCTCACTCCGTCTTCCTTGTCGAACAACAGCTTTAGTTTCTTTTCAATGTTTTTCATTGATTAATATCTCCCTTTTTATAAAAATCCTTAAGCTCGGCTTCTATCTGAAATTTGTTTATATCCATTGAAGATTTGGACGCATCCCTGCCCCTCATTTTCCTTGGGGCCGGCGGTGCAATGATATCCAGGAATTCCCTTATGTTCATTATGCTGCTGCCCAGGATTTTACCGCAGACCTGGACTTCCCTGTCGTCGGAAACCACCGTTTTCATCCTGTTCTTGTCGGGATTCCTTTCAAGATCCTGCCTTATGACTTCGTCGGCCGTCAGGTCGTGCGAGAAAAGGAGCCTTATTTTCCTGTCCGGATACCTCATGTCGATAAAACCGTCAAAGACCACGGTAAACATAACCGAAGGATGTTTTCTCCTGTATCCCGAAATGACGCTGAGCAGGGCTTCCACCGCGCTGTTATTGACTTCGCTCTCGTATTTTTTCAGGAAACTGCTCTTTATAAGGTTATACCCGTCAATTATATATTCCATTTTATTCCAGGGAGTTTTCTTCAATCGCCCTGACGCACTTGCCGCACAGGAGCGGGAACCTTTCGTTCTTGCCCACTTCGGGAAAATGGACCCAGCACCTGCTGCACTTGTTGAAAGATGTATTTTCAACAGTTATCTCTTCTGTGCCTTTTTCCAGTATGACTTCCGATACAATAAAAAGGCCTTCAAGATTTTCAAATGTCTGAAGAAATTCATACATGTCTTCGGGTGCAGATATGGTTATTTTCGCCTCAAGGCTTCCGTGTACTATTTTTGCTTCCCTTTTCTCCTCTATCTTCTTGAGCACTTTCTTTCTGAATTCAAAAAACCTTTCCCATTTTTCAAGAAGTTTTCCGTCAGGTTTCTTTATTTCGGGCCAGTCCTCGAGGAAAACACTCTCTTTTTTATCCTTCCAAGGTATTGCCTGGTATGCTTCTTCGGAAGTAAAAGACAGTATGGGAGCCGATATTTTGAGCAGGGACATGAGTATCCTGTAGAGTACTGTCTGTCCGCTCTTCCTTTCCAGAGAATTCCTGCCGTGTGTATAAAGGCGGTCCTTCAGCTGGTCAAGATAGAAAGAGGAAAGATAAAGGTTGCAGTAATTATGGAGCTCTTCATACACCTTGTTCAGCGCATAGGAATCATAATAACCGGTTACCGTGTTTACAGTGTGCCTGAGTTTTTCAAGCGCCCACCGGTCCACTTCCTTAAGCTGTTCATCTTCAAGGGCTTTTGCCGGAGAAAAACCGTCAAGGTTGCCGAGCAAAAACCTTATCGTATTGCGTATTCTCTTGTATGTCATGACAACGTTTGCTATTATATTGTCCGAAATTCTCACATCCTGCTGGTAATTTTCCGAAATGCTCCAGATGCGGACTATCTCGGCGCCGTATTTTTTTATAAGTTCTTCCGGCGTTATGACGTTGCCGAGAGACTTGCTCATTTTTTTACCTTCCGCGTCAACGACAAAACCGTGGGTCAGCACGGTTTTATAAGGCGCTCTTTTCTCTATTCCGCAGGAGGTAATAAGCGAGGTCTGGAACCATCCCCTGTGCTGGTCGCTTCCTTCGAGGTAAAGGTCGGCTGGCCATTTCATGTCAGGAGACTTCTTCAAAACGGCAAGGTGGCTGACTCCCGAATCAAACCATACGTCGAGTATATCCTTTTCCTTTGTAAAGCCGTCCCCTTTGCAGTGAGGGCATCTGAACCCTTCCGGGAGAAGTTCCTTTTCGCTTTTTTCTATCCAGATATCGGACCCGTGTTCCCTTATCAGTCTTTCCGCGTTTTCGAGAGTTTCCTGCGTTATTACTGCGTTGCCGCAGTTCTTGCAGTAGAATGCCGGTATGTGCACCCCCCATAGCCTCTGTCTCGAAAGACACCAGTCAGGCCTCATTTCAACCATGGCGCCTATCCGGTTTTTGCCTTCGCAGGGCACCCATTCTGTTTTTTCTATCTCGTTTTTCAAGCCCTTTCTGAGCCCGTTGTGGTCTATCTTTAAAAACCACTGTTTAGTGCTTCTGAAAATGACAGGTTTTTTGCATCTCCAGCAATGCGGGTATGAATGTTCAATGTCTTCGCGGCAAAAAAGAGAGCCGTTCTTGTCGAGGGCTTCTATTATGAGCGGGTTCGCGTCAAAAACCCTGATTCCCTCGAAATCTTTTACGTCTCCGGTGAACCTTCCTTTTTCATCTACAGGGGAGAGTATGTCGAGGTTGTTTTTTATACCTGCATAATAGTCTTCTTCTCCGTGTCCCGGTGCCGTATGCACGCACCCTGTTCCGTCTTCGGCGGAAACATAATCTGCAAGGATTATCCTTGATTCTCTGTTTAAAAGGGGATGGCTGTATTTCCATCCTTCAAGTTCAGTTCCTTTAAAAGTTTTTATTATTTCAGCTTTCAGTCCTTTCTTTTCAAAAACGGTTTCCACCAAACTTTTTGCCAGTATAAACCTTCCTTCCGGCGTTTCTGCAACCGCATATTCAATATCAGGGTTTACCGCTATGGCCGTGTTCCCCGGCAGCGTCCAGGGGGTGGTTGTCCATACAAGAAAAGAAAGGTTCTTTTTGTCTATCTTCTCGTTGCATGCAGTTACGGGAAACTTTATATATATTGAGGGCGCTATGGAATTCTCATATTCTATTTCAGCTTCCGCAAGGGCTGTTTCGCAAGAGATGCACCAGTAAATAGGTTTATATGCCTGGTGTATATATCCTTCCATGTAGAGTTTGCCGAAAGCGTTTATGATGGTTGCCTCATATTCATGGTTAAGCGTTAGATACGGGTTTTCCCATTCTCCGAGAACTCCGAGCCTCTTGAATTCTTCTCTCTGCACGGACATGAACTTCCTGGCGTAGTCAGCCGCTTTCTTTCGGAATTTCACCACGTCTACATCCCCTTTTTCCGCTTTCATGTCCCTGAATATCTGGTGCTCTATCGGCATGCCGTGACAGTCCCAACCGGGTTTGTAGGGCGAATACATGCCCCTGAGGGATTTGTATTTGACAACGACGTCCTTGAGAATTTTATTCAAAGCCGTTCCCAGATGTATATGGCCGTTGGCGTAAGGAGGCCCGTCATGCAGGAGGTAACATTCCCCGCCTTTGTTCTTATCAATTACCTTGCCGTAGATGTTCTGCGAGTCCCAGAGCCTGAGAAATTCCGGTTCCTTCTGATTTAGATTGCCTTTCATGGGAAAGGATGTTTTGGGTAAAAGCACCGTTTTAGAAAAATCTTCCATTTAAAAGCTCCTCTGTTGTGGTATAAAATACACCTTCCGCTTTACTCGAACAGTTTATCTTGTTATAATAATAAAAATTTTATTTATTTTACCATAAATGTTGACAAAAGAAGAAAGTAGTATTAAAATTTTGCGAAGTTTTTCAATTTTATGTACAATACGTGTAAACCAATATATTATTTCAAGTTTTTAGGAGGAAGAAAAATGAAGAAGATAGTAGTTGATGCAAATCTCTGCACCGGATGCGGTTTGTGCGTGGATATATGCCCCGAAGTTTTTGAGATGAAAGACGATATTTCGATAGTCAAAACTTCCGACGTTTCAGGAGAGGTGGCGGCGAAGGCCAAGGAAGCACAGGAAAGCTGTCCTGTTGAAGCCATAATAATTGAAGAGTAAATGCTCTTTTTCCGCCAAATTTTCGGGATATCTGCAAATCCTTTCCCTGTCAGGACGGTTGGGGTGTTTTAGCCTGTGTGATTATAAATGAAAAAAACTATAATCTTTTCAATCATATTGCACCTTTTTATTTCTTACAGTTTGCAGGCAATGTTTTTTTTTGTTTTCAAACCGGAAGAAAGGGCGAGAAGGTATATAGAGCGTGCTTTTGAGGAATACAAGGCAGCCATCAGGAAAAATCCCGGAAACAAGGAACTGTTTGATGAATATGCCGGAATTCTCAGGGTGAGAAGGGGAGAAATAAACTCCATGGTTGAACTTGCCCTGTTGTTTCGTGAAATGGGAATGGAAAAAGAGAGCGACAGCCTTCTTTTGGAAATCATTCTGAAAGACAAGAAAGGGGCTGTCGCATATCTTGAAAGCCGCATTTCTGAAACAATGTCTCCCGAAAAAAGGATAAATCTTTACCTGACACTTTTGAAACTCGTCCCTGACAAGGGAGAATACTGGTATGTTCTCGGCAAGCTGTACCTTGGGATGAGCAAACAGAAAGAGGGGACAGAAGCCCTGGAGCAGGCATATTCGTATAATATAAAATCAGAAGACATGTTTTATTATCTGGGCATGTCTCTCATCCAGCAAGGGGATTTCAAAAAGGCCGAATTTTACATTAATGAAGGTTTGAAAATCAAGGATAGCGTAGAATTACATAAGCTTCGTTACACTTTGTACAGCAGGCAGAAAAAGCAGCAATTTGCAAGGAGAGAGAAAGAAAAAATAGGCCGCCTGCTTGCAAATAAAAAGATTATTGAAAAACCTGCTGTTTTGAAACCTGAGGCGCC
>DAOQVZ010000002.1:0-5573 GCA_035341815.1 bacterium | reverse complement strand
TTTCGGCGAGATGGCTCTTGCGTTCTTCAGGCAGAGATACAAGGCAAACGATTTTTCAAGCAGTTCCCGCAAGATGCTTTACCTGGTAAAACGCGGCAGTGGCTGGAAGGTTATCGCCGAAGAAGTTATATGATAAGAGAATCTAAATGAATATATACCCGGATTTCGAAACATTCAAAAAACTTGGAAGCTCGTTCCCTTTTATCCCCGTTTATGCCGAACTTCTCGGCGACCTTGAAACGCCCGTTTCGGCTTTCATGAAGATACGCAAGGGAAGCTACAGTTTTCTTCTTGAAAGTGCGGAACAGGAAGAGAAAACTGGAAGGTTTTCTTTCCTTGGCACATCTCCCGAATTTACCGTCAAAGGAAAAGGCAGAAAGGCAGAAATTTACAATAATCTCACCGGAGAAAAAGAAGAATGCACACAGGAGAATCCCGCTGGTATTCTGAACGATATTCTTGCCCGACGTAAAAGCCCTTCTTTCCGGGACCTGCCAGGTTTTTCGGGCGGGCTCATAGGCTATTTCTCTTATGATTATGTAAGGCAGATAGAAAGAATACCGGAGATTATTGCTTCAGAGGATACCGAGTGTCCGGATTTTTTCTTCATGTTTGCAAAAGATGTAATAATCTTTGACCATTTCAAGAGAAAAATCATACTTGTAACCAATGTGGAAAACGCCAAGTTCAAATCTCCCGGGGAGGCGTATGAAAGCGGCAGGGAGGCGCTTCTTGAAATAAGGAAAAAGCTCGATAAGTCGCTTTTCCAGTTGGATTCTCCCGGCAGTTCTGCCGAAGGCGAGTTCAGAAGCAATTTTGCGCAGGATAAATTCATTCAATCCGTGGAGAAAACAAAGGAATACATAAAAAAAGGAGATATCATCCAGGCTGTCATTTCCCAGAGATGGGAGAAAAAACTGGACGTGAATCCGTTTAACATATACAGGGCATTGCGTACTGTAAATCCCTCTCCTTACATGTTTTACCTTGAAGCAGGCAGCATCAAGATGGTGGGTTCTTCACCCGAAATACTGGTAAAACTTGACGGGAGAAAGGCAACCCTGAGGCCCATAGCCGGAACGAGACCGAGGGGGAAAAACGAGGCCGAGGACATCAATTTTGCCCGGGAGCTCCTGGCAGACCAGAAGGAAAAAGCGGAACACATAATGCTGGTTGACCTCGGCAGGAACGACCTGGGCAGGCTCTGCATTCCCGGAAGCGTAGAGGTTACCGAATTGATGAAGGTGGAAAAATATTCTCACGTGATGCATCTTGTCTCAAACGTTGAAGGCCAGCTTAAAAAAGAAAGCAGTCTTACCGACCTTATCAATGCTTCTTTCCCTGCAGGCACTTTAAGCGGAGCTCCCAAAATACGCGCAATGGAGATAATAGAGGAAATAGAACCTGTCAGGAGAGAGCTTTATGGTGGTGCGGTGGGTTATTTCAGCCTTCAGCACAACCTTGATTTTTGCATAACAATAAGAACAATCGTAGTCAAGGAAGACAAGGTTTACATACAGGCAGGTGCGGGCATCGTAGCGGATTCCGAACCCGAAAAAGAGTATACGGAAACACGGAATAAAGCGAGGGCTCTCATGGAGGCCTGCAGTTTTGCCTCCCGCATCTGAAAATGATAAAAAGCTGTAAGTGATGGAATAAAGAGTAAGATTTTAGCTGCAGAAATTCTTGATTCCTTCTCCCCCCTCACCTCAATCCTCTCCCCGCCGGGTAGAGGAAGTTGGATGATAATGACTTCTTGAAGCTAATACATTACAATAAAGGTCAGGGAATCCAGACACCGGATTTCCAGTACATCTGCCTTTAATCGACATTGACCGTAGCCGTAGTCTATAATTAGAAAAAAGCCTAAAAGCAAAATTCAGCCTGTGCAATTCCACCTGCTGAAACAGTGGGACTTGACCCGTTATACGGGATAAATCCCACCGCTACAGATTACCCGGAGCACCAAGGGTATGCTAATAATATTGGTTTGCCGGGTTCCAATGAAATGAGGCTGTCAACCCCCGCAGCTTCCTCAAAACGTTCGCCGGCATACAGGCTCATTTAAGCTGCCGGGGATTCCAGACGGTTTGATGCACGGTTTTAAGACGTAAATAGTTTGCTCCCTTTTTGTCACCCTGAGATGTATCTGTTTATCCTGGAAGGACTCAGGGTCTCAGTTTGAGATCCTGAACAAATAATTTTCAGGATAACAGGAAAAAGAAGTGCGGGTTGTCCACTTCAATTATGATTTATACCGGTATTTAAGCGGTCTCAAGCCTCAGAAAAAAACATCTCTTTCTCTTGACAAATATTTTTAAGAAGGTAAAATATTACCAAAATGATAATATTCATAATGTTTCATTAAACAAAAACGAAACGGAAAGAAGTGTGGTGCGATTTCAAGGAGATTATGCATGAAAAGGAAAATTATAAAGATAGACGAGGAAAAGTGTACGGGCTGCGGGCAGTGTATTCCCGACTGTCCCGAAGGCGCCCTCCAGGTAATAGACGGCAAAGTTAGGCTGGTAAGCGACCTTTTCTGCGACGGGCTGGGCGCATGCATGGGAAGCTGTCCGGAGGGAGCAATAACCACGGAAGAAAGAGAGGCGGAGCCTTACGATGAAAGAAAAGTCATGGAGAACATAATTCCCAAGGGTGAAAACACGGTAAAAGCCCATCTCAAACACCTTGAAGAACACGGCGAGGAAGGTTATTTAAAGGAAGCAAGGGATGTTCTTAAAGAGAAAGGATTATACGTGGATGAAAAGACTGTTGCTCCTCTCCCCTGCGGGTGTCCGGGGACCAGCGCCGCGGTGATAAAGGGAAGGACCAAAAAGGAAGAGTTGCCATGCTGCGAATCTCCCTCCAAGCTCGGACACTGGCCCGTTCAGCTCCACCTTGTTTCTCCCGGTGCGGCCTATTTCAGGGGAATGGACGTGATACTTGCGGCAGATTGTACTGCTTTTGCCTGCGGGGATTTTCACCGCCGTTTTCTCAGGGGCAAGTCCATAGCCGTGGCCTGTCCCAAGCTGGATTCGGGCAGGGATGAGTACATTGAGAAGATAAGGAGTCTCGCCGACGAAGCTGGAATCAATACCCTCAACGTGATAATAATGGAAGTTCCCTGCTGCAGGGGTCTTGTGTCAATTGCACAGGAGGGACTGAAAAAGGCCGAAAGGAAGGTTCCTCTCAAATTGACGGTAGTAGGAATAAACGGTGATATTTTAAGTGAACAGTGGTTGTGAAAGCGAATGGAAGGATGAAATATGAAAATTTCAACAAAAACGAGGTACGGATTGAGGGCAATGGTGGACCTTGTTGTCAATTACAGGGGAATGCCTGTTCTCATAAAGGAAATAGCCCGCAGGCAGAATATTTCTGATAAATACCTGGAACATATAATGCTTGCGCTGAAGAAAGCAGGGCTGGTGGAAAGCGTCAGCGGTTCAGGGGGCGGCTATTTTATCACGAGAGACCCTGCCACCATAACGGCTTTTGATATTGTAAAAGTGCTTGAGGGTTCTCTTGCCCCAGTGCCCTGCATAGACAGCGATAATATATGCGGCCGTTCTGCCCGCTGCAGCGTAAGCAATCTCTGGTTCAGGGTCAGGGAAGCGATGGTGGGCATTCTGAATTCAACGACACTCAAAGAGCTTGCCGAAAACAAAAATAAAAGGGAGATTTTTTATCATATATGATAAAATATTGTATTGTCTTAAAGCACAAAAGAAGCATTTATTATTTAATGGAATTACAAATATGGCGGGAGACATGATATGGCTAAAACGATAGAGGAAATAAACGAGAAGATAAAAGCGGGAAAAGCCGTGGTTGTTACGGCTGAAGAGATAGTCGGGCTTGCCAGAAAGCAGGATATGAAAAGCCTGGCTGACAGGATAGACGTGGTTACAACGGGAACATTCGGACCCATGTGCTCTTCTGGGGTTTTCCTGAATTTCGGACATTCAAACCCGAGAGTCAAAATAGGCGGCGGAAGGGTTACTTTAAACGGAGTTCCTGCTTATTCGGGTTTGGCCGCAGTCGATGTCTATCTCGGTGCGACGGCCGCCCCCGAAAGCGACCCCCGCAATTCTGAGTATCCCGGGACGTTCAGTTACGGCGGAGGCCACGTGATTGAAGACCTGGTGGCGGGTAAAAAAGTCCAGCTTGAAGTAAACGCATACGGTACTGATTGTTATCCGAAAAAAACTGTTTCGACAAGCCTGGCCTTAAAAGACATGAATGAAGCTATTCTGTTCAACCCGAGAAACTGCTACCAGAATTACAATGTTGCGGTAAACCTTTCAAAGAAGACAATATACACGTATATGGGCATTCTTAAACCCGAACTGGGAAATGCAAATTACTGCAGCGCCGGACAGCTTTCTCCCCTTCTGAAAGACCCTTATCTTAAAACGATAGGTTTCGGAACAAGGATTTTTTTCGGGGGTGGAACCGGCTATATTGCGTGGTGGGGAACTCAGTACAATCCTTCAATCAAGAGAACAGAAAACGGAGTGCCCAGCACGGGTGGGGCAACTCTTGCCCTGGTGGGAGACCTTAAACAGATGAGCTCTCAGTATCTCAGGGGAGTGAGCATGACGGGTTACGGCGCAAGCCTTATCGTAGGTGTGGGAATACCCATTCCCGTGTTGAACGAAGATATAGCGAGATGGGTCTCTATCCCCGATGAAGAGATATATGCCACGATTGTGGATTACAGCAGCGACTATCCGAACTGTACGGGAAAAACCGTGGGAGAGGTGAATTACGCCCAGCTGAAAAGCGGCGAAGTTGAAATCTGCGGCAAAAAGGTTCCCACGGGTTCACTTTCAAGCTACAGGAAGGCAAGGGAAATAGCGGGAACACTGAAACAATGGATATCCGGAGGCAAGTTTACTATTACAGAGCCTTTGTTCAATTTCCCCGGGCCGGACAGCGGGTACAAATTTAAACCTATGAAGGAGAAAGAATAAAATGGAAAAAAAGTATGTTTTTCATTTTCCCAGGAAATTTGTGGACAAGCCTATCATGTCAAACCTGGTCAGGAAATACGAGCTCGATTTCAATATTCTCAAGGCTTACATAACTCCGGAGGAAGAAGGCACTCTCGTGCTTGCACTGCAGGGAGATGAAGATAAGGTGGAATTGGCCATAAGCGAGGTGAAAGAACTGGGAATAGTAGTCCAGTCGATAGCAAGCGATATAAAAATGGTCAGGGAGTTGTGCACGGACTGTTCGGTTTGCATACCGCTTTGTCCGGTCAAGGCCCTTACGCTGAACAGGAAAGATTTTTCCGTTGAGTTCGACCCCGAGAAATGCATAGCCTGCGGTTTGTGCATAAAGGCGTGTCCGACAAAAGCAATGGTTTTGACCATTTAGCAAAGAAGAGTTCCCCTTACAATTGAGGAGAAACAGAGCAGAGTTCCCCGGAGAAGCCCGGGGCAAGTAAAGTTAAAAATGCTTGAAAATCGAAAATGGAAAATGGACCGCAATTGAGAATAACCTCAATCAAATCTCGATTGTCGATTCTCAATTGCTCTGTAAATATCCGGAAATCGGATATTTAC
>DAOQVZ010000001.1:40016-65194 GCA_035341815.1 bacterium | reverse complement strand
GAAAGGTTTGCTGAAATTTCAGCTGCTGGAAGAAAAGGATAAGTCATATAAAATCAAACTGGTTCCGGCAAGGACCTTCATCAAGCTTGATGAGATGGTTCTTGAGGATATGACAAGGGATGAGACTGCTGTTTCGCAGTTGATTTCAACGTCAATAATGGAAATGGGGAAAAACGGCAGAATAATTTCCTTGAGAGAAGCAACTTCGGGCATGATAAATATGTCGCAGATAATAAGGCTCATGCCTGCTTTCCCAGACAAGATTCAACCAGGAAAAAGGTGGAAGCAGTCCCTTTCTTCTTTCAATCTGCCTGGCATACCCATGTGCAACCTTATTTTTGATTACCTTTACACAAAGGATAATGATAATCCGGCAAAAATAAAAATTGTTGCAAACCAGCCAATAAAGGAGAAAAAATCCGAAGGAGACATGACAGTCAATTTTACTGGAAGGAATGCTACCAAAGGTGAATTTGTTTTTGATAACGAAAAAAGTGAGATTGTAAGTTTCAGCGGTAAATTCGGACTTCTTCTAAACGTTATTTTTTCAGCGCCTCCCGGTCCCGAAAAAGAAATTTCCACAAAACAGTCCATGCCCGTCAATATGGACATAAAACTTAACATTAATCTTAAGAGAAAATAGTCAGATGCGTTCCATGTAAGTGTCGACGAAATTGACCGAGTTCTCGTCGAAAAGCACTTGTCTGGCTATATTGAAAAGCACTCCGAGTGCCAGGATATTTATAAGGAAAGATGAGCCTCCCACGCTGAAAAAAGGAAGGGTTGTACCTTTTGAAGGCACCATGTTCAATACCACTCCGGCATGCAGAAGAAACTGGAAACCGAAAAGCCCTCCTATTCCCGCCGAAAGGAATTTGATGAAATAGTCGTTGCTGATTTTCGAGAGATGGAAGCTTGAAAACACGAGAAATCCGAACAGGAAAAGCACAAAAACCGTGCCGACAAAACCTGCTTCTTCTCCCACCACCGCGTAAATGTAATCCTTGTGGGCTTCTGGCAGGAATTTGAGTTTCCTTTCACCCATGCCGAGTCCTTTTCCTAAAATTCCTCCGGAACTCATTGCTATTATGGATTGCTGCGTCTGGTATCCCTTGCCCATGGGGTCGGCGGATGGGTTAAGAAACGTCATTATTCTTTGCCTGCGGTACGGGAACATAAGGATTAATCCCGTGAAAAGAACTATTCCTGACAGTATTATTATGATAATGTTTTTCACACGGACCCCTGCAAGGAACATAAGCAGCATGGACGTGCAGAATATGATGGCGAAAGTTCCTATATCTTTCTGAAGCTGGAGAATCCCCGTTATCAAAAGCAGGAAACCCAGCGGGACAATAAGCGTCTTTTTTTCCCTTATCACGGAAAGCTTTCTCTTCAGATAGTCGGCCAGGTAGATGATGAATGTGAATTTTACAAGTTCGGCAGGCTGAAAGCTCAAAGGTCCCAGTCTTATCCACCTGAGGTCCCCGAAGAATTTCGGCAGAGGCAGAATTGCCAGCGATATGATAAATATGGGAAAACTGTATTTTTCGAGTTTCATGTTATCCGTTCTTCTTATAAGCAGGATACCTGCAAGTCCCAGAAGAAGCCATACCATATGTTTTTCAAAGTAGTATGCAGGATTTCCGCTTTTTGTTATTCCATAAACGGAGCTTGAACTCAGAACGAAAACGCTTCCCAGCACGATGAGCAACGCGCTTAATATGCACAATCTATGATAGAAGTTCAACCTCTTTTTTAAAAACATTGCCTCTCTCCTTATAGTTTTCAAACATGTCAAAAGAGGCGCATCCGGGAGACAGGAGCACGGTATCTCCCTTGCTTGCGTTTTTTGCCCCTTTTTCAACGGCTTCTTTCATGTCTCTGACAAAAATATGAGGTACTCCGGCATTCTTTACTTCTTCAGCAATAGTTTCACTTGCTTCGCCAAGCAGCAGCAAGAGCTTCACTTTTTCTTTTATAAGGGGAACAAGTTTTATGAAAGAGACCTGTTTGTTCTGGCCTCCCATGATAAGTATGGCCTTTCTCCCTTTATCAATACTTCTCAGGGCGTTCATGACAGAATGGGGGTTTGTAGCTTTTGAATCATTTATGAAAACGATTCCCTTGCGCTCTTTCACTTTTTCGAACCTGTGTGGAAGGGGGGCGAATTCGCAAAGGGATTTCTGTAACGTTTCCGTATCTATTTTGCAGATGAGTCCGATAATCAAAGCAGCCATTATGTTTTCATTGTTGCCTTTTCCACTGATTGCGATTTTTTCTGTTTCAAAGACATTCTTCCGGCCGCCGACATTGGAGATTATCTTGCCTCTCTTAAGATATGCTCCCCTGTCAGGCATTCCGTTCTGGCTGAAAAAAAATATTTCAGAGCAAAGGTTCCGCGCTGCTTTTCTGCAGTAAACGTCATCGTAATTGATAACAGCCGCGTCTCTTTCATCCTGGTTGGCAAAAAGTTTTTTTTTGGCTTCCATATAATTCTGGAAGGAAAGATGCCTGTCCAGGTGGTCTTCGTCGATGTTCAGAAGGCACCCTATAAAAGGCTTGAAGGTTTTAGTCTTTTCAAGCTGGAAACTGCTGGCTTCCAGGATTATGAATGTATCTTTTCCTGTATTTTCCATTTCGCCTATGAATGAATTTCCTATGTTTCCGCAGACTATTGAAGGCAATTTTGCGTTTCTGAACATGAGTCCCAGTATTGATGTTGTCGTGGTTTTTCCATCTGTTCCTGTCACCGCTATGATTTTTCTGCTTGGGGAAAAAATGTATCCAAGCTCTATCTCGCTTATAACCGGAATCCTGTTTTTCTTCGCAAAAGCCAGGGGGATGCTTGTTTCGGGTATTCCCGGGCTCGGTATTATTATTTCCGCTCCTTGTATGAATTTTTCAGTGTGTTCTCCCGTCTGGACATTAGCTCCCATGCCTGAAAGAAGAAAGGCTTTTTCCCTTATGCTCTCATTTTCTCCGGATTCAGTAATGAAAACCCTGGCGCCTTTTTTCAAAAGGAAAAAGGCCGTATCATAACCTGTTTCCCCGAGGCCCACTATTACTGCCTTTTTATTTTTTATTTCCACGTGATGCCTTACTGTGAAAAATTCCCGCGCACGCTGTTGCAAATCGCCGGAAATCTTCTACCTGATTTTTAATGTTATCAGAGTGAAAAGTGCAAGTATTATACCGACTATCCAGAACCTGACTATAACTTTGCTTTCCGGAATGCCCTTTATTTCAAAGTGGTGATGTATGGGGGTCATTAGGAAGACTCTCTTGCCCGTGAGTTTGAATGAAGCTACCTGTATGATAACAGAAAGTGCTTCAACGAAAAAAATGCCTCCCACGATTACAAGTGAAAGTTCCTGCTTGACTATAATGGCAAGCAGCCCGATTATCCCGCCAAGCATAAGGGCTCCGGTGTCCCCCATGAAGATTGCCGCGGGATAGCAGTTGAACCACAAAAATCCGAGAGAAGAGCCTATGAGGGCGCCCGTGAAGACTGTGACCTCTTCTGCTCCCTTTATGTACGGTATGTTTAGGTACGCGGCGAAATTTATGTTGCCGGCAATGTATGAGATGATGCCGTAAGCAAGCGCCACTATAAGCACCGAACCTATGGCAAGCCCGTCCATGCCGTCGGTCAGGTTTACCGCGTTGGAAGTGGCAACTATAATGAAAACAGTAAAGACGATGTAATAACAGCCGAGGTGGAAAACTATGTTCTTGAAGAAAGGCATATAGACGGAGGTATCAAAGCTGATAAAGCTGTGCAGGTAGAGAATAATGCCTGTAATAAGTCCTATCGATGCCTGGCCTGCCAGTTTTACGAGAGGCCTTAATCCTTTGTGGCTTTTGGTTTTAAGTTTTTTATAGTCATCCCAGAAACCGAGAAGTGCGAGCCATAGCGAAAGAAGGATTAGAATCAATATGTAGGTATTGCTCAATTCCGTCCATGCAAGAACTGCAATGAGGAGGCTTCCCAGCATTATCAATCCTCCCATCGTGGGGGTTTTTTCCTTGCTGTCCTGCCTGAAATCGAGCATGTTGGGATGGCATAGATGCTTGAGAGAATTTATTATGCGCGATCCAAAAATGATTGTTATGAAAAGAGAAGTCAGCGTGGCAAGCACCGCCCTGACCGTAACGTACCTGAAAACGTTGAATCCGAACCAGTATTTCGTGAAATGGTACAGAAGTTTGTAAATCATTTTATCTTCCCTTTCTTCCCGTGATGTATTCCACTGTTTTTTCCAGGCCCATGGTTCTTGAACCTTTCACCAGGACCGTTTCCCCGCCTTTAATTATTTTCGAGAGATAACTGTTAAGGGTGCTGATTTCCTCGAAATGCCTGCAGTTTTTTCCCGCCGTCTCGGAAATTGCCCTGCTCTTTTTTCCGAAAGTCAGCAGGACGTCTATGTCAAGCCTTCTGGCAAAAATCCCTATGTTGCGATGGAGTATGCAGGAAAGTCTCCCGAGTTCCTCCATGTCTCCTATAACGGCAATTTTTTTTCTGAAATTCTTCCTGCCGAATGTGTAAAGCGCCCATTTCAGGGAGTTCGGATTGCAGTTGTAGGATTCGTCAATGACTGAAATGCCTCCTGTCTTGCATACCATCCCCCTTCCGGGAAGAGGTTCCATTTCTTCAAGCAGTTCCCTGAATTCAGGGGGACTTACTGAAAATTTTCTGCCGACTGCATATGCCGCCAGTGCAGGATAAAGTATGGCGGTATTCCAGAATTTCATGGTAAAGAGTTCATTCTCTCCTTCCACAATGAAAGAAAATGAGTCGTTCTTCTCTTCCTTTATGATGCCCCTTGCGTCGGCTCCTTTTTTCATCCCGAAACTGACTGTTCGGGATTGAGCCTTTTCCCTGAAGAAAAAGTAAAACCTGCTGTCGAAGTTAAGAAAGCAGAGTTTTTCGCCCGAAAGGTTTTCTATTATCTCGGATTTGGCCTCCGCAATGGCGGCCATGCTGTTGAAATATCCTATATGGGCGGTTCCCACGTTGGTTATGACTGCCGCCTGGGGCCTTGCAATGCTGCTCAGGTGATATATCTCTCCTTTCCTGTTCATGCCCATTTCGAGCACGCAGAACTTTTTTGTCCTGTCAATATCAAATATAGACAGCGGCAGGCCTATCTCGTTATTGTAGTTGCCCCGCGTTGCAGCCGTTGGGAAGTTTGCCGAGAGGGTTTTTTTAATAAGTTCCTTTGTAGTCGTCTTGCCGTCGCTTCCTGTCACTCCTATGGTGTAGGGGTTGAACATCATCCTGTAGCCCTGGGCTATTTCTCCGAGCGCTTTGATTGTGTCAGGCACCTTTATCAGGCATTTGTTGCCAGCTCCTTCCATATTTTCCGCCAGTACGGCTACAGCGCCTTTTCTTAAGGCTTCGCCTGCAAATCTTTGCCCGTCCTGTTTCTCCCCTCTGATGGCTACGAACAATTCGCCTTTTTTTATGGTTCTTGTGTCTATGGAAACTCCGCAGCAATGCCTTTCCAGAAGCTGCTTGTCCTCGACTTTTCCTTTACACCATCCTGCTATTTTTTGTATTTTAAGGGTTTCCATGAAAGTAGATTTGACAGTCAGCCGTTGCGGCTGTTTGCAAGAATAGCTTTTTTTACTTCTTCCCTGTCGTCAAAGGGAATTATAGTGTTTGCCATTATCTGGAAGCTTTCATGACCTTTGCCTGCAATTACAACGCAGTCTCCTTTTCTGGCGGCTTTAACCGCTTCTGTGATAGCTTGCTTCCTGTCCGGCATGGATACATACCTGCGCCTGTAAAAAGGAATTCCTTTTTCTATATCTTCTATAATCTTTTCGGGATTTTCAGACCTGGGATTATCCGATGTTATAAAAACAATATCTGCCATTTTTACGGCAACCTTTCCCATGAGGGGCCTCTTTGTTTTATCCCTGTCTCCCCCGCATCCGAAAACAAGAATGATTCTGGCCGGATTCATCTTTCTTATCGATGAAAGCAGATTTGCCAGGGCTGGATGCGTGTGTGCATAGTCAACTATAACGTCAAAATCCTGTCCTGCGTTGACGGATTCAAACCTTCCCGGAATAGATTCGAGTGAAGCCAGGGCTTCCTTTACAGACTCCATGGGAATTTCCCTTGCTTTTGCGAACGCTATGGCTGAAAGAGTATTGTATATATTTGAAAACCCCCTTATCCTGGTATAGAAATCAATTTTCTCATTTCCGATTTCGACCTTCATGTAATTCCCGTCTCTTTTTATGGAATATTCCTTCAGCTGAACGTCGGAATTCCTTGTGCCGCAAGTGACACATCGGATACCATTTTTCCTGAGAGACCTGGTGAAATACTTTGCATACGGGTCGTCCGCATTGACAATGCCTGCTTTGTTTTCTTTTTCGCTGCACTTCATGTACGTGTCAAAAAAAATCAATTTTGCATGGAGATAATTTCTAAAAGTTTTATGGTAATCAAGATGTTCGTGGGAAGCTATATTTGTAAAAATACCCGTATCGAAGTGGATGCCTTCGGTTCTTCCCTGTATGGAACCGTGTGAAGATACTTCCATTACAGCCCATTTGCACTTTTCTTCGAGCATATCGGCAAGGAACTGCTGTATGTCGAGGGATTCGGGTGTTGTATTGGTCGAATTGATGGTTCTTTCGCCTATCTGGTATGAGATTGTTCCCAGTATTCCGCATTTATTTCCTGTATGCTCGAGGACATGTTTTATTATGTATGAAACGGTTGTTTTGCCTTTTGTCCCAGTTATCCCGACAACATTGATTTTTTTCGATGGGTGTCCGTAGAACTCGGCTGCAAGCTTGTGAAGGGCATCCCTTGAATCCTGGACTATAATCTCGGAAATGTCGGAAGGCAACACGGTGCTCCGTTTCTCGGCGACAATTATTTTTGCGCCCCTGTCTATGGCGTCTTTAATAAAAAGATGTCCGTCAGATTTGTTTCCCCTGATTGCTGCGAAGAGGAAATTCTCCTTCACTTTACGGGAATCGTATGCTATTCCTTTTATGTCCGTGTTAATCAGGTTGAAGGTCTTTTTTTCTTCAATGCACTTTATAAGTTCTCTTGTTTTCATTTAGGAACTCTTTATTCAGGCATATCTACCTGTTCATTACAATTTTCCCATTTCCGCAATCCATAGAAGGAGGAATATTCAAGTACTGCAAGCTTCTCCATAATACATTTTTAAAAGTTGGGGCTGCGACCAAACCACCGTAGTAAATGGGTTTTGGTTCATCAACCGTCACCTGTATAATCAAATTTTCTTTCGTCCCGTTGATGTATCCCGAGAATGAGCCGACATACCTGTTTTTTGAATAATGTCCGTCTATTATCTTCTGGGCAGTTCCGGTTTTCCCGCTTATCCTGTAGCCCTCGATGTTGGCGCGAGGGGCGGTGCCTCCGGGTTGAGTCACGTTTTCAAGAATTCCGGTCAATATTTTGCAGGTCTCTTCAGACAGTATCTGCTCTCTCTCCCGGAAGGCGTTTGTTTTTATATTTGCCGACTCATCCACTATTTCTTTCAACAGGTGCGGTTTTACCAGATATCCGCCGTTTGCTATAACAGCCATGGCCCTGATTCCCTGGAGGGCGTTTATTCCCACTTCCTGCCCTATGGGAATAGCCGTTATTGAGTACCCTGACCATTGGTTAAGCGGTCTCAATATGCCTCTTATTTCTCCCGGAATATCAATTCCCGTAAGTTTTCCGAATCCGAATCTTGAGCAGTATTCATAAAGTCGCCTTTCTCCAAGGTTACTGGCTATCTTGACGGTTCCTATATTGCTTGATTTTTCGATTACCTTGCTCACGGTAAGGTTGCCGTAGGCATGCACGTCCCTCAAATAATGATTTCTCACAAACCATTTTCCATTTTCGCAGAATATCACGTCGTTCGGGGAAAAAACTTTTTCTTCGAGGGCAGCTGCTGCCGTCACGATTTTAAACGTGGAACCGGGTTCAAAAAGGTCTGTAACTACCCTATTTCTTTTTTCCGAAGGATTTGAATCATTCGGCAGGTTCGGGTCGTAATTCGGGATGTTGGCAAGTGCAAGAATCTCTCCGTTTTCATAGTCCATTATAACGGCGGAAACACTCCTGGCATTAAATTGGGAATAAGCTTTTTCAAGTTCCTCTTCAAGTATGAACTGGAGGTTGTAATCTATGGTCAGCTGTATGTCTTTTCCCTTTACAGGTTGAACCAGTTTCTTTTCAACAGAATGGATGAGGGCTCCCTTTCCGTCTTTAAGAACGAGAGAGCTTCCCCTTGTTCCTTTCAATAGGCCGTTATAGTAGAGTTCGATGCCTTCCAGTCCTTCCCCGTCAACTCCCATGAATCCTATGACATGGCAGGCAAGCTTATTGTTGGGATAAATCCTTTTGTAATTCTGTTCGAAGACTACTCCCGGAAGGTTCTTTGCCTGGAGAGTTTTGTATTCGCCGATTGAAAGCTCTCTTTTGAGAATAGGGTATTTCTGGCTTATTTTGGCTTCGAGTTCCTTCTCCTTTATTTTCAATATTGATTTGAGTTCTTTTTTAAGTCTTGTCCTGTAATCCGGCTCTTTCTTTTCGCGGTGAGAAACTGCCCATGAGTCGAGGTACGCGGAATAGAAGGGGACGCTCATGGCCAGAATCCTGTTTTTTCTGTCATAGATTGTTCCCCGGGGCACAGGTATCGTTATCTCCCTGTATTTTCCAGATTCGTTATCTGCCATAATCGAGGAATGCTGAAGCACCTGTATCTTGAACAGGTTGATAAAAACCAGCATAAAGAAGAAAATGAACATCAATCTGTTTTTTTTAAACCTGGCATCAAAGATGTCTTCAGTGCGTTCCTGCCTCTGCTTTTCCATTTTTTGCGCCCACGGGATTTTCTTTCTCAATGTCAAAATAGCACCACTTGGATGGACTGACAAATTCAATCTGCAAATTCTCCGCTTTTTTCAGCAATTCGGCCTGCGAAGTCAGTTTCAATATTTCGGCCCTGTAATTTTTGTTGAGCATGTCAAGGTCTTCATGCTTTTTTTTCGCTTCCTGCATCTTGTATCCTATGGCTATTACCTTGGAGTGCAAGAATACGTAAATACACAAAAAGAAGAAGAGGATGCCTAAAAAAAATACCCAGTCCGGTACAGCAGGTTTTTTCTTCATTATTTCTTTTCCGCCGCTCTTAATTTTGCGCTTCTGCTTTCAGGATTCAGTTGCAGTTCTTCTTCATCGGCCGTTACAGGTTTTTTTGTCAGAACTGTCATATCCGAACTACCTCTCATGAATTTTTTCACTATCCTGTCTTCAAGGGAATGGAAAGATATAACTACCAGCCTGCCTTCACTGCTCAATGCTTTTTCCGCTTTTTTCAGCCCTTCCGCAAGGGATGCAAGTTCATTATTGACGGCAATTCTCAATGACATGAATACCTTTGTGGCAGGATGTATTTTCTTCCTGTATCCGTAATATCCTGATATGAAATCTGCCAGTTCAAGTGTCGTTGTGAAATTTTTCCTTTTCCTGCGCAGAATTATGGCATCTGCCAGTTTCTTCGCATTCCTGATTTCACCGAAATTTTCCATAATCCAGATGAGATTGTTCCTGTCCCACTTGTTTATTATTTCCCAGGCGGTCAACGGGCTATCCGTGTCATAACGCATGTCTATCGGGCCGTCTGTCTGGAAGCTGAATCCCCTTTCGCTGTCTTTTATCTGGTTTGTGGAAAAGCCTATGTCAAAAAGAATACCGTCAATACGGGAAATGGATTCCTGTTCAAGAAAATTGTCAATGTTTTCAAAACCGCAGTGCAAAGCCTTGAAATTTTCAAATCCCGAAAGATTTTCTGAAACTTCCCTGATGGCTTGCATGTCCTTGTCAATACCGTATAGAAATATACTGCTGTCTGATTTAAGGATGTATCCGCTGTGGCCGCCCCTGCCGCACGTGGCATCAATATAAATACCGCCTTTTTTTATGTTAAGATAATGGAGTACTTGCTCTTTCAAAACCGGATAATGTAATATTTCCATGAATTATGCGCACAATTGCCAGATACATATATCCGATTCCCCGGCAACGGAAATATGCCGGGCGCCTTGCGTTTCCTGCCTTGTCATATCTCCATCAATTTTTCTGAAATAGCCTCGTAAGTCTTGAGGGAATCGGCATAATACCTGGCCCAATTTTTTTCATCCCATATCTCTATTCTTGTGCCTGCTCCTATTAAGACAATTTTTTCTTTAATCTGTGCATATTGGATAAGGTTGAAAGGTATTATAATTCTTCCCTGCCCGTCTATATTGGACTGCGCCGCACCCGAAAAAAAGAGGCGTGTAAACGTTCGCGGGTCTCCCTTGGTGAAAGGAAGCTCCCTAAGTTTTGCGGTCTGGTTTTCCCACACCTGTTCGGAAAAAATAAAAAGGCAGTTTTCAAGACCCTTTGTAATAAATACAGAACCGTTTTTACCTTCCGAAGAGTCCCTGAACGGGCTTCTTAGCTTTGCAGGAATGACAATCCTTCCCTGTTTATCTGTCTTGCCCCTAAATTCACCAAAATATACCATTTTTCACCTTTTCCATATATTAAATACCCAAGACGGATTTTTGTCAAGTTTTTTCAAAAAAGTTTTAAGGAGTAAATAATTGGAGAGGCAAAAAGGATTTTCTGTTAAAATTATCAGGGAGGGGATGCAGCTCATAAGCCGGATTCTGTTTAAATAGCCATTTATCTTGGCCGTGGATTGCTCCGCGGTTCGTGCGGTCCACCCGAATCCATTGGTGCAGGCGCCCTGGATTCTGCTTGACCTTGCTCCGGATGGGGCTTGCCTTTGCCTTTCCCTTTGCAGGGAAAGCGGTGAGCTCTTGACTCGCCATTGCACCCTTGCCGTGCCATATCTGATGGGCGGCGGCATTATTTCTGTGGCGCTTTCCAGTCCTTGCGGACTGCTCCTGTTAGGGGCCATCCTGCCTGCGGGAGTCCGGACTTTCCTCCCGTTTTATGCAAACAGGCGGCTATCCGGCTGCATCCTCTCCTCACATGAATTGCAGTTTTGAGATTTTAATTTCTGATTATTTCCCGTGCGGTTCATTATTACAGGAGGGTGTTTTCTATGTTAGAATTCGCAAGCTTGTCTGCCTGCTTGTTTTTTTCACGGGATATATGCACGAATGTTAACCTGGTGTAATTTCCGGCAAGCTGTCTGGCTATGAAATGGAGCTTCTTCAGCCATTCTTCTTTCACTTTATAACTGCCCTGCATCTGTCTCACAAGCAGAAGGCTGTCGCTGCGTACTTCCAGTTCCTCTGCGCCGAATTTGAGGCCTTCTATCAAAGCCGTGATAAGAGCCATATATTCAGCGACGTTGCAGGTGGCATTTTCTATGGGCATTCCACATTGTTTAAGTACTTTGCCTGATGTATCCTGTATTACAAATCCTATTGACGCTTTTCCCGGGTTTCCCTTTGATGCCCCGTCAGTGTATGCGATGAGTTTTTCCATTAGTAAAGAATTCTGCTGCAGTTTTCACAGTTGACAATTTCTTTTTTTTCTTTCACTTTCTCTTCAATGTAAGTCGGCACAAAAACACGGCATCCGCTGCAGCTTCCGTTTTCAAGCCTGCAGATTGCAAGCCTGTTTTTCTTTCCTTTAAGTATCCGTTCATATTTTGCATATATCTCTTTACTTATGGAAGGCAATTTTGCATTCCTTTTATCCTGCAGTTCTTTAAGCTTCAATTTATTCTCTTCTGTTTTTTTTGTTTCTGCCTGAACTTTCAATTCTATTTCCCCTGTCAACCTGCTGTTTTTCTCAGACAGGGTCGAAAGGGTTCTGTTCAGCACCTCGTCTTTTTCCATGATGGACAGTATCGTATCTTCTGTTTTTGATTTTTTTGCCTTCACCGTTTCAATCTCGGATAGTATGGAAGTATATTCCTTGTTTGTTTTAACTTCGTTAAGCCGTATCTGAAGTTTTTTTATCTCGCCCTCCATACCCTCCAGCTCGAGTTCGTTCTCCTTTCTGTCAATCTGGAGCTTCTTATGTTCTTTTTTTACGGCATCATTTTTTTCAAGGGCGTCTTTCAGCTCTTTTTCCAGCATATTTTTTCTTTCAGGAAAAGAATTTATTTCTTCCTCAATATCATTTATAAGGCTGTCTATTTCCTGCAATTCGATTAATTTTTCAATGTCTTCTTTAATCATGCGGTCAAGTATAACACATCTTTATTTTCAAGTCAAAATCGCGAATTGTGCCTGAAAAGTTTTGTCGACCCGTTGAGGTATAGGCAAAATAATGGTATTATATCACCATGAAAAGAATTAAAAACAGGCTTCTTTTAACTGTCGAGCTTTTTTCTTTTGGAGTTGCAACGGTACTTATGCTTTCTTCCGTGGCATGGCTTCAGCCTGTCAAGTCTATCAACAATGTTATAAAGACTGCATTTCCCTTCCTGCTGGTGACATATTTTTGCATCTTCCTCTCCTTCAAGATTCTTGAGTACTATTATTTCAGGCTTTTGAACCAGAAGAAACTTCTGGAAAAGCTTAACGCAAACCTTGTAATCCTGAGTTCAAATCTGAAGATACATTCTTTTTTCCAGTCAAGTCTCGAGATTCTCATAGATTTCTGCAAAGGCAACAGGGGAATACTTCTTATTCTTGACGAAAAGCTTAAAAGGCACATGCCGGATGAAATCCTTGCCATAAATACAAGTCTGCTGGAGGCTAATCGCAGAAATTCAAATGAAAGTTACAGGATGCTCACTTTTTCATCGGGCAACATACCATGTGAGGTCGAACGCAGGATAAAAGAACTGATAAAACAGTACAGTTTTGAAAATTCCAATTCGGTTATGGTGATTCCCCTGTCGGGCAATAATGGGATTCGTGCGATAGCGATAGTTGGCATTCCTGCTTCAAGAAAAGAAGCCGTGAAAATTTTCGAAGATGTTCAG
This sequence comes from bacterium, assembly GCA_035341815.1. Taxonomy (GTDB): domain Bacteria; phylum Ratteibacteria; class UBA8468; order B48-G9; family JAFGKM01; genus JALNXB01. Next base: position 52,244 of record DAOQVZ010000001.1, on the reverse strand, counting down.
GATATTATGGATGTTTTCATAAAACAGCTCAACATAGGTCTTGAAAATTCCATCCTCCATGAGGAAGTCAAGCAGGCTTCAATCAAAGACCCTCTTACCAGTCTTTACAACAGAAGGTTTTTCAACCTGCGCAAGAAAGAAGAATTTTCCAAGGCAAAGAGGATGGGATTTCCCATATCAATTATGATTTCCGATTTTGACAATTTCAAGAATTATATAGATACCTACGGTCATCCCAAGGGAGATGTCCTTCTGGCTGAAGCCGCAAAGATAATAACCGCTACCCTGAGAGAAACAGACATTGCGTGCAGGTTCGGAGGGGATGAATTTGCATACCTCTTGCCTTTTACTTCCAGCATAGAAGCCCGGACTGTAGCTGAAAGGGTGAAGAAGGCAGTATCCCAGTTTCCTTTTCTCAAAGAAATTAATAAGAACCCTGTTAATCTGACTCTCAGCATAGGCATTGCGAGTTTCCCCGAACACGGTCAAACTGAGGAAGATATTCTTGCCAAGGCAGACCATTCTCTTTTTTTATCAAAAGACAACGGAAAAAACACGATAACTGTTTACAAGGAATAGGAGGAGCTTGAAATGAACTCTCAGAATGTAGAAATAATATCTCTGGTTGCTGCAGGAATTTCTTTGATATTGTGGATAGCGTCAGCGAATTTATTCAGGCTGAACAGGAAAAAAGGAATATTCTCTTTTATTCTTGCTCTCATTTACAGCCTTTTTGCCGGGTATTATATTTACCTTGCGAGAACTGATTCCACGTTTTCTTCTGTTATGTCTGTCGAACCAGGGGAATCTCTTATGGAACAGGAACTCGCCATGATGCAGGGGAACAACACTAATGATGAAAGCGTTGCTTCGAAAGAAATATCTGAAATGCCTGAAGCAGGGAAAGATTTTCTGTTATTTTTGGAAGTTGGGAACAATGTTTTCGAGGTTGCGGAAGGAGACGAGATAGAGATAAACAAGAAGATGAGGTTCAGGATAAAGGAAGTTAGAATGGCTTCAGGCACGGAAGGTATAAAAGCAGATTTTAAGGGTTTTGCGGGTAACGCCAGGTTTAACGACCTGCAGGATATCGGGTACTGGATAAGATATGAAAATATTTTGAAAAGATGGAAGATGGAAGGAGAAAAAGAAAAATACGAGATACAAATACTGAAAGAGAGAGAAAGACTTGGCAGCATCTACATAGTTTTTGTCAATTGAATAAACAGGTTTTCAATTTTAAATAAAAGCATGAAAAGAAAATGCATTATCAGTTTCGAGGGTATTGACGGGTGCGGCAAGACAACTCAGGCAGGATTATTATATAAATACCTGCAGAAAAAAGGATTAGACGCAGTATTTCTCAATGAACCCGGGGGAACCGCTGTAGGAAACCGAATAAGAAATCTGTTGCTCGACAGGAAAGAAAAGCCCTGCGTTTGGAGTGAATTGTTCCTGTATTTTGCAAGCAGGGCACAGCTTTTAACCGAAGTCATTGAAAGGCAGGCAAAGGACGGAAGGATTGTGCTTCTCGACAGGTACATAGATTCCACTTCTGCCTATCAGGGATACGGCAGGGGAATATCCGTCGAACTGATAGCTGAGATACATGAAGCTTTTATTGACGGGATGTTTCCCGATTTGACTTTCCTGATAGACGCTTCTGCAGAAAGTCTCATGACGGTGCTGGAAAAGAAAGATAAAGACAGGATAGAACAGGAATCTGTCGAGTTCCAGAAAAGAGTGAGAGAAGGATACCTGATGATAGCAGAGAAAGAAAAAAACAGGATAAAAACAATAAAGAGAAAAAGTGTACAGGAAACCCATAAAGATATTGTCAAAATAACGGAAGATTTCTTGAATGGAATTGAATAGAACAAGGAAATTTCTCGTAAACGCCAGGCAGAAAAACAGGACTTCGAATGCTTATATAGTATACGGTGGAAATAAGCACGAGAGAGAAGAAACGGCTTTGTTCTTATCCTGCCTTTTGAACTGCCCGAAGATTCCTCCCTGCATGGATTGCTCTTTATGCAAAGCCATAGAAAGCAGGGTGTATCCTGACGTTAAATGGATTGTCCCTTCCAAGAGCGTTCTTTCCATAGACGATGTCAGGAATGTGAAAGAAGATATCTACATAACTCCTTATGCGGGCAGTAAGAAGATATACATTTTCGATATTAATTACATGAGAGACGAATCTGCAAATGCTTTACTCAAAATTCTCGAGGAACCGCCTGTTCATTCCGTTATGCTCATATTGAGCAGGAATATAAATTTTTTCCTGCCCACCATAGTATCAAGATGCCAGAAATTGAGGCTTAATTATGAATTGCCTTCTGATGCTGAAGGATTTGCAGATGCACAAAAAGAGTTCGTGCTGATTTTGGAGCAGCTGAGAAAAAACAGGTTCTATGAATTTTTCAAGTCGGTGGAGGCGTTAGTAAAGAAAAGCGAGAGGGAAGACGTGGAAAACTGGCTGGAAAAAGTCGTATATATGTACCGGGTCATGTACCTTGGAGAACACAAGGTTGAAGGCAGACTTCTTCTTTCAACAGGCATCGAGACGGGGATTCCTCATGGAGAGGGCAGTGCGGTGAGAATAATAGAAGATGTTATGGAAATCAAAGAAAGAATAAGGTATAATATAAATCTGAAGCTCGGGATTGAAAATCTTTTTTTGCAGATAAATCAGATGCAGCAGGTACACAGCAAATAATAATAAGGTTTTCTAAACCGGCAGTTGCATCATAAAAAGAAAAAATTTAGACAGCCGAAGTGGCGGAACTGGCAGACGCGCAAGGTTCAGGACCTTGTGGTGGCAACACCGTTGGGGTTCGACTCCCCACTTCGGCATTTTACCCCTGACGTACTTCGAACCACAACGGTGCAAAGGGGTGCAGGGGAAAGGATTGTCCCCTGCGGTTTTCGGTTGGAGGGGAAAATTAAGGGGAGAAGCCCTCCCCTTAAAGAGCGAAAGCGAGGCGTTGGGGTTTCCGCCACTGATGCTTTGGCGGACAAGCGACTCCCCACTTCGGCATTTTATCCCGGACGCACTTCGAACCACAACGGTGCAAAGGGGTGAAAGAGGTATTTCAAAAGGAATAAAAAAATGGATACAATAAAAAAATTCAAGTTTGCCTGTTATCCCGAAGTAATTTACGGTGAAAATTCCATATCCTGTCTGCCCCAACTGGTAAAAAGCTTCAAAGCTGGCAGGCTTCTTATGGTGGTTGACGGAAATTTTGGTGCCACGGGCGTTTTTAAAAAAATTACAGGCATGCTTGAGAAAGAAAAGACAGAGTTCAGGGTATTTGACAAATTGTCAGGAGAGCCTTCTACCGAAACAGGGGATGAATGTGCGGCTTTCGGAAAACGGGAAAACTGCGATGCGGTGTGCGGAATTGGCGGAGGCAGCGCTCTTGATACTGCCAAGGCTGCATCGGTTCTGATAACAAACGGAGGCAGTATCAGAGATTACCAGGGACTGAACAAGGTTCCCGGTCCCGGGTTGCCCAAGATAATGGTTCCCACGACAGCAGGTACAGGAAGCGAAGTTACTTTTACCGCAGTTTTCATCAGAAGAGACGAAAAGAAAAAAGGCGGCATAAACAGTCCTTTCCTCTATCCTGAAGCGGCTATCCTGGACCCTGCACTGACGGTCTCCCTTCCTCCTGCCGTAACAGCTTCCACGGGATTGGATGCCCTCTGCCATGCCGTAGAAAGTTTTATTTCGAAGAAGGCGAATTTTATTAGCAGGCCGGTATCTATGCATGCCATAAAACTTATATGGGATAACCTTGCCAGCGCCTGGGAAAACGGCAAGAATATGGATGCTCGGTCTTCCATGCTTTTCGGAAGTTTCATGGCAGGTATCGGGCTGGCAAATGCAGGAGTGACTGCAGTTCATTCAATATCCTACCCGCTCGGAGGAGTATTCGGTGTTCCCCATGGTATAGGAAACGGACTGCTTTTACCCCATGTGCTTGAATTCGAAAAAGATGCGATTGCAGGAGATATATCTCTCATATATGATTACATAAACGAAGGGGTTTCATCCTCTGACGACGCATTCAAGACGGAAAGATTTATAGAGGGAATAAGAAATTTTCTTCAAAAATTCAGCATTCCTAAACTCAGGGATTTGAATATAAGTCCCGATTTTTTCCCCCGGCTTGCCAGTGATGCTCTGCAGGTAGCTGTCCCTATTGAAAATAATCCCAGGAGCGTAAGTAAAGAAGATATAATTGGAATATATAAGAAAGCTTATTAAATGAAATCTGTTTTGTCCAAAGCTTTCAAAAGAGGGGTTTCAATATGATAGCTCCCAGGGGCGGCAGGGTAATATTTATCGAATATGGATTGTTGTGAGCGGCAATTTTCTCTGCTTTTACTTTTCCCCAATTTCCCATATTGCTTCCCCCGTAAAATTTTGAATCGCTGTTCAGAATTTCCCCGTAGAACGTTTTTACAGGAACGCCTATTCTGTAATTGTATCTCGGAACAGGCGTAAAATTGAAGACTGCAATAATAAAATCACCTCTTTCCCTGCCTTTTCTCATAAAGGATACCGTGCTGTTGTCAAAATCCGAAAAGTCTATCCATTGGAAGCCTTCATGCTCGAAGTCCAGCTCAAAAAGGGCTTTTTCTTTCATGTAGACGGAATTTAGAGCCGATACGTAATTCTTTATGCCTGCGTGCTCCTTTTTTTCAAGAAGATTCCAATCGAGCTCTGTTTGATGGTTCCATTCGTTAACCTGGCCGAATTCACTGCCCATGAAAAGCAGTTTCTTGCCGGGGTAGCAGTACATATAAGCAAGCAGCAGTCTCAGATTGGCAAACTTCTGCCATATATCGCCGGGCATTTTTGACAAAAGGGACTTTTTCCCGTATACCACTTCATCGTGAGAAAAAGGAAGCAGAAAATTCTCGGAAAATGCGTACAGCAGGCCGAATGTAAGAAGGTTGTGATGAAATTTCCTGTGGACGGGGTCTGCAGAAAAATAATTGAGAGTATCGTGCATCCAGCCCATGTTCCATTTAAAGCCGAAACCGAGCCCTCCTGCGCTTACGGGACGGCTTACATTGGGCCAGGACGTGGATTCTTCGGCAACAGTAAACGAATGGGGGAATATCCGGTAGACGACGGTGTTCAATTTTTTCAGAAATTCGGTGGCGTCCAGGTTTTCATTCCCCCCGTAAATATTGGGTGTCCATTCACCTTTTTTTCTCGAATAATCGAGATACAGCATGGAGGCTACCCCGTCTACCCTCAGGGCGTCAATCCTGTACTTTTCCAGCCAGTTTAACGCGCTGCCCATAAGAAAATTGCCTACCTCGTGCCTTCCGTAATTGAATATTGCGCTTTTCCAGTCCGGATGCTCTCCTTTTTGCGGGTCAGAATGTTCATACAGGTGTGTTCCGTCAAAATTGTAGAGTCCGAAAGAATCCTTAGGAAAATGGGCGGCTGTCCAGTCAAGGAGAATTCCAATGTTATACTTGTGAAGCATGTCTACAAGGAAACAGAAATCTCCCGGCGTTCCGTGCCTGCTTGTCGGGGCAAAAAAACCCGTTGCCTGGTATCCCCATGAAGAATCGAGCGGGTGCTCGTTAAGCGGCATGAACTCTACCCAGTTAAACCCTGTTTCCTTCAGGTAGGGCACGAGTTGCTCTGCCATTTCCCTGTAGTTAAGAAAATCTCCGTTTTTCTTTTTCCATGAACCCGCATGCATTTCGTATACAGCCACAGGTTTAGCATGAATATTTTCAGTCTGAAGCCGTTCACTTTCCCATTTATATGATAAATCGTACGTTATCGAAGCATTGCCCGGCCTCTTTTCAAAGTAATTCCCTAAAGGGTCGCTTTTCACAAGAAGCAGGTTTCCTTTTCTTATCTCAAACTTGTAGAGGTTTTTATCTGCAATTTCAGGAATAAATATCTCCCATATTCCGGAAGAACCGGTGCATCTCATCTGGTGTATTCTGCCGTCCCATCCGTTAAAATCTCCCATGACGCTTACTCCCCTTGCATTGGGAGCCCATACGGAAAAATTGTATCCTTCCACTCCTTCAACGTTTCTCTTCCTTGCCCCGAGTTTCTTGTATATTTCAAGATGGTTTCCTTCACTGAAAAGATGGAAATCGTAATCCGTGAAAAAAGACGTTTTGAAACAGTACGGGTCCATCAGTTTCAGACAGTTTCCGTTGCCGAGCAATATTTCCAGCTTGTAAAGGAATTTCTCAGGAAATTTTTTTTCAAACAGGCCTTTACCCGCGGCCCGCAAAAGATGCGTTTTTCCATTGCCGGATGTTTCAACTGCACTTAACTTAACGGCGTCGGGCCGAAAAACCCGCAGTAACCACATCTCTTTTACCCTCTGCCATGAAAGAACTTCAAAGGGGTCATGAGACTCGCATTTCAATATTCTTTCTATACTATCCAATTCTCTTTTTCCTTGAATATAATTTTGAAAGAGTCATGAGACGGTATTTTGAACTGCGTGCCGTCTTCAGTTATAATCCTTATGCTGAAAAACATATTTTTTCCACTTTCTTCAGAAGTTTCCCGGGGAATACTTATTTCCAGTATTTCATCCATGGCAAAGCTCAACGGGATTTTTTCCTTAATCCCTGTATTTATGATTAAAGGCTTTCTTTGGGAATTGTGGAATATGACATGAATCTCAAAATCTCTTTTCTTTTCCGTGTCAATCCTGAAGAAGATATGCGTATCGTCATATCCGTAATATAATTTTTTAACGGGGAAGTTTCCTGGCCTGAAGGTTGCCCAGAGATTTGACGGGTCAATCTCCACGGCATTGAGCCATTCGTAAAAATGGGTGTTTCTTCCGTCAAGCACAGGCCTTATGTATGGAAAAACTTCTTCTTCTATAAGGTTTTCCACGGGATGAAAAAGAAATTCCGGAATTTCAATGCCGGTGATTTCGTACATCCTTTTTACGCAACTCCGGAAATAAGAGTCAAATTTCCTTTTGATTCCGATATCAGCCGGCAGGCTGTACCACCAGAACCAGTCGCTGCTTTCCGCAATCATGACAGTTTCCTGAAGCATTTTCTGAACGTCCTGCGAAAGAGAATTGAAAGATTTCCACGTTTTTTCCCTTGCCTGCTTCAGTATACTCCACGCTTTATTTGCCTGTTCCTTTCCTATCCAATTGTCGAAATTATTGCCCATCCAGCTGCCGGGATATATCTGTTCAAGCTTTTCCCTAAAAATATTTTCTTTAAGAGCCTGTGAAAAAGTTGTCGTTTTTATATTGCTGTTTTCGCTCAGAATGGCGTAAAGAGACGACAGGAAATTTGCTCCGTAGTCCGGATAAAAATCCCACGGGTTTTCTCCGTCAAGGATTATGGAAATTATTCTCCCTTCCGCTTCCTTGCCTGCATTTTCAACCCTTTTTACAAAATCCGCCGCAGCTTCTTTTTCTTCCATATCCTGGTATGAAAAACCTATCAGGTCGGATATTGCATGGTCCCTGAAAAAAAGCGAGATTTTGTCCCTGAAATTCCATATGTTATGCTGTTCTCCCGACAGGCTGCGGTTAAGCGTTCTGGCCAGCAAGTATTCATCTGTTGCCGTCCAGGATATTCCTGATTCGGAAAGCAATTCCAGGATTTCTTCGCTCAGACTGCCTTCCGAAGGCCATATGCCGGCGGGTACAGTTCCGAAACTCCTTTTGTAAACTTCCATTCCCTCGTCAATCTGCATTTTAGCATCAGGGGGGCAGGAAAAAATGCCTTCGGCTACAGGGAAAACTGTTGATGTTTTTCTCGCGCTGTCGGTGTTAAAAATCAGCGGAAGTATGGGATGTGCAAACGGACTCGTACTTATCTCAGCCTGTTTATCATCCTGTAATTTTTTATACAGGGGAATCGTCTTTGAAAAAATTTCTTTTTCTTTTCTGTACAGGCATTCCTGGTCTGACAGGTCGAAATTGCGCCCTTTTTTCAAAATTGCTTTCAATTCTTCATCCATTGCAAGAGGATGGAAAGATATCAGGTGCATGTATATCTTAAGGTCCAAAATATCCTGGTCGGAATAAGATTTATCCCTCAATTTTTCTTCAAGAAGACCTATTATCCTGTACCTTTTTAATGCGAACTCAGGCAATTCCTGAAGGAAAAGCCCGATTTCTGCAGGGCTTGCGTCCTGATTCCCGAGAATGTCAAGAAAGTTGTCTTTTATCTCCCCCCGGGCTATGCCTTCAATCTGTTTTATCAAAACGGGAGTGATGTTGAAATTTATTTTTGCGCTTGGATACCTTGAAGCGATAAGGGCCATCGGATAATAATTGAACAGCGTGCGGAAAACTATTGTTGGGGAATTCAGTTCCCCGCTTTCAAGGTTTGCGTAGTAGGGTTGGTGCATATGCCAGAGGATAGAAAGAAAGACCATTTTTATTCTCTCGGCCCTGTAAGGCTTCTGTAAATGGCAGCATATTTTTCCACGGATGCCTTCCATGAAAAATCAAGCTTCATTAATTTTTCTGAAAGCCTGGCCATTGATTCCTGGTTTTTGAAAAGCCTCAATGCCCTTTCCATGCTTTCAAATAATTCCCTGCTTCCACCTTCAAAAACAAAGCCTGTACCTTCTTCTGTGGCAAAACTGTAATCTTTTACCGTATCGGCAAGTCCTCCGACATTTCTCACTATGGGAACAGTACCGTACTTGAAGCTGATGAGCTGTCCCAGTCCGCACGGTTCAAATCTCGACGGCATGAGGAAAAAATCGCTTGCGGCATATATCCTGTGGGCAAGCGTTTCGTTAAAACCGAAGTTTACTGCGACCTTCCCTGAATATTTTCTGCTCAGTTCCAGCAGGCCATTTTTGTAAACATCGGAGCCGTCACCCAGTACAACAAGTTCCATGTTACGGGCAAGGATTCTATCAAGTATATCGAGCAGTTCGTCAATGCCTTTCTGTTCAGCCAGCCTTGTTACCATGCCGAAAAGAGGTATTTCTTTTCCTTCGTTCAGGCGAAGTTCTTTCTGCATGATTAACTTGTTGATTATTTTGCTTCTGTATGTCCTGTATTTTTTTGATATGAGCCCGTCAAAGGAAGGGTTCCATACGGCGTAATCTATCCCGTTGATAATACCCGTGAGTTTTCCTTCATTTTTTTTCAGCAGCCCTTCAAGTTTGCTGCCGAATTTTTCCGTGAGTATTTCCCCTGCATATTTCGGGCTGACGGTATTTATGCTGTCTGAATGTATTATCCCCGCCTTCATGAAATTTATGCTTCCGTAAAATTCAAGTTCCTCCATTGAGTAATATTTTTCATGGAGTCCAAGTATATTGAATTTTTCAGGAGGAAAAATTCCCTGGTATGCAAGATTATGTATGGTGAACAGCGTTTTTGCCCCGGGAAATGAGTCTGCGTAGTATTCCCTCAGGTAAACCGGGAGCAGGGAGGTATGCCAGTCATGGCAGTGGAATATATCGGCAGATATTCCTGCTTTTACCGCGGATTCCAGAACGCCTTTTGCAAAAAAGGAAAACCTTTCGGCATTATCCGGGTAATCCATTCCTCCGGGGCCGTACAGTTCTTTTCTTCCGAAATATTCTTCTTTTCCCAAAAAATAAACTCCGGGGTATTCGAGGCTCCTGGCAAGAAATCCTGTTTCCTTTCTGCCTGATGAGAAATTTACTGTAATATCTCCCAGGACTTCGGTTTTAAAGTTATCCTGAAGCGTCCTGTAAAAAGGCATGAAAAGGTAAATGTTGTGTTTATTTTTCAGGTACTTGTAAAGCGAACCGACTACGTCTGCCATTCCTCCAACCTTCACAAAAGGAACACCTTCCGCCGAAACCAGGCATATATTTTTTCTTTCCATCCATTTTTCTCCTTTTCTCTGACCGGCCCTTTTTCCGTGCTGCCTGCCGGGCAATTGGTGTTAATCTGTCTGTTTTGTTTCTGACTGATAGCAGGATGATTGATTTTCCTGCACGGGATATCTGTCTATAACCCTTGAAATAGCCAGAAGGTTTTCCTGCCAGCGGTTTTCAGGTATGTCTTCCGTAATTCCAATAATCAGGCGATTATCAGGCAATGAATCATTGATTAGCTTTTCAGCAGTTTTCTCTATTTCCGGTATGGTTGCCAGGTGAACCGATGAAGGAAAGTTTATCCAGACTGTTTTATTCTGCCAGATGCTGAAGGCTTCGTAAAGAGACATGTCTGTATCGGGTTCAGGCGTGAAAGCTTCTATATAATCCAGTCTGCAATCCCTGATTAAGTCTGCCCAAATTTTATTATTGCCGTCGAGATGGGTGCCTGCAAACTTGCCGTATCTGTGGAATACATCCGCTACTTCATTCAGCAATGGGATTACATATTTTGCAAAACGCTCCCTTCCCATGACATTTCCCGTTTCGTTTCCCCCAAAATTAGCGTGAAGTGCAGGCGACCGGGCTGCTATCGGAAAAATCTTTCTCAGGTTTTCCGCCATCGCATAATAGAGCTTTTCTATCTCGTCCCTTCTTTCCGCCCACTCTACTGCAAATGTCTCTATTCCCATCCATGAAACCATAATCTCATGAAGAGGATTAGCTCCCACTACAGCCCTTTGGATAAAGTCCTCGCCAAGCATTTTCTCGTCTTTCAGAAATGATTCGTAATCCGGCTCAAAAATCTGGTTTTTTACCAGAAACATCAGTTTCTTATAATCTTCCGGCCCTTTGAAAATGCGGGAGATTCGCCACGTGGTAAAACCTGCAGGACGGGAAATGGTGAATAATTCCCCCATGGGCGTTTTTGTGGTATGCCTGGTATACTGGATGCCTTTTTCCCAGTATGTCCTGCTTTCGCTTGATACGTTTAATGCATGTGTTTTTACCACGGAACGCTTCCTGACTATGCATATCCCTGAGTTTCTCAATTCTCTTTCTATGGTGCACTGAGGCAACTTTTTCTCGTATATGGTGAAAGGTATTTTATCAGGTTTTTCTCCCCTGAGGATGCTTTCCACTCTTTGCTTTGGTGTCATTGAAGTCATTTCTGTTCCTTTCTTTACACGCTCAGCGATTTAAGAAATTCCGCCGCTTCTTCCGGCGGCGTGGGATTTATATAAAAACCCGTGCCCCATTCAAATCCGCCCTGCTTTACCAGCCTGGGCATCAGCTCCATGTGCCAGTGGTAATCTTTTTCTATTGTCTGCCAGTATCCCGGGCGCGGATACCTGGATGGAGCTGTATGGAGCATGAAATTGTACGATGGATTGTTAAGCCCCTTTGAAATTTTCTTAAACAGCTCAAGCATGAGTTTTGAAAGCAATTGCCTTTCTCCCGCCGTTATTTCTTCAAAATCGGGAGAGTGCCTGAAAGGGAATATGGAAATTTCAAAGGGGAATCGCGACGCAAAAGGGGCTATTGCAAGAAAAGATTCATTCTGGGCGATAATCCTTTTATTGCTGTCGAGTTCCTGGTTTATTATGTCGCACCATGCGCATCTTTCCTTGTATTCATAATACCATTTTGACCCTGTCAGTTCTTCCTTCACCCTTTTCGGGACTACGGGAGTGGCAATTATCTGCGAATGGGGATGGGCGAGAGAAGCGCCTGCTTCCTTGCCCGAGTTTTTAAAGACGAGTACGTACCTGAATCTCGTGTCTTTTTTTAAATCAAGGCATCTTACTTGATATGTTTCAAGAATCTGGTCTATCTTGAAATGGTCGTAGTCTTTCATATCTGCGAGGTTGCCGTCAGATGTGAAATGCTCTGGTGTTTCTATTATAACTTCATGAGCTCCTATACCGTTCATCATATCATAGAGCCCTATGCCTTTTTTGTTCAGTTCACCTTCAATTCTCAGTGCCGGAAACTTATTTGAAACCACTCTTATTGCCCATCCTTTTGTGTTTGGAGCTGAAGAGTCCGGCCTCACCGCAAAAATTTCGGCGGGTGTCTTGTCTTCATTTCCGGGGCAGAAAGGGCAGAAGGTCTGTTTCGGCATTTCAATTGGTGCGGAAAAATCCGAAGGTCTGAGTTTTCTCTCTGTGGCTATGACAACCCATCTGCCTATAACAGGGTCTTTTCTCAATTCTGACATATTGTCTCCTTTACTCCGAACTCTTACCTGATAAACTTTCACGGTGAGGAGTTTCGATTTATCTCTTTTAATTTCGCACTATCTTTTTCCCGGGCTTCTACGGGAAACTCTTACCTGATAAACTTTCACGGTGAGGAGTTTCGATTTATCTCTTTTAATT
>DAOQVZ010000001.1:15697-39916 GCA_035341815.1 bacterium | reverse complement strand
TCGTTCTATCTTTCTTAGTCTTTCAATTGTTTTAAAAGTATTTATAGCCCTCCCCCATTTTTACTTTTGTTTTTGTAGCGTGTCCTCCTCCTGCGTTAAAACTTCGGCGGACAAGAATTTATTGGATGCTTTTTACATCGTACGATATATATACAGTAAAAGGCGTCTGATAAATCAGACCCGCTACAAAAGCTACACCTATCCTGTCACCCTGAACTCGTTTCAGGGTCTCGTTTTCAGATTCTGAACAGAAGCATTTCAGAATGACAAAATTTAGATAAAAAACTTTCATCTGTTTCTTGACACAACTTCCGAACTCTTACCTGATAAACTTTCACGGTGAGGAGTTTCCGGTTTGCTTTACCATTTGTAATTCTTGGGTATTACAACGATTCCGTTCGGTGAAACGTGAAATTTTTTTCTATCGGCTTCAGGGTTGTATCCCACCTCCGTCCCCTGGGGCACCTGTACATTTTTGTCGATGATGACCTTGTGAAGTCTGGAATACCTGCCCACGTTTACATTATCAAAGAGGATGCTGTCGGTTATCTCGCAGAAACTGTTCGCTCTTACGTTGGAAGAAAGCACGCTGTGTGTTACTTTGCCTCCGCTTATTATGCAGCCTCCTGAAAGCATGGAATCTGTCACGGAAGCTTTTCTCTCCTCGCCTGAAAATACAGTTTTTGCCGGAGGATATTGTTCCTGGAATGTCCTTATGGGCCATGTCCTGTCATAAAGGTTTAAAAGCGGGTCCAGGTTTACCAGGTCCATGTTGGATTCCCAGTAAGCGTCAATCGTTCCTATGTCTTTCCAGTATTTTGTGTCTTTCTTATTTTCGTCTATGAACCTGAACGCGTATATATTCTCCTTTCCAATCATTGACGGGATAATATCTTTTCCAAAATCGTGAGAACTGTCGGTTCTTTTTGCGTCTTCGATTGTCCTTTTTATCAGAATGTCAAGGTTAAAAATGTATATTCCCATGGAGATAAGACATACATCCGGATTCTTGGGGTCTGCAGTGGGTTCAGAAGGTTTTTCTCTGAATTCTACGACTTTTTCATCTTTTACACTGAGCACTCCGAATCTGTGCGCATCCTGTCTTGGAACCTCAAAAACACTTATAGTCAAATCCGCTTTATTTTCGATATGCTGCTGAATCATCCTCTTATAATCCATTTTATAAACCTGGTCTCCGGAAAGAATAAGGATGTGTTTTGGACGTTCTTCCTCAAGGATATTCATGTTTTGCATTACCGAATCCGCGGTTCCCTGGTACCAGTCTTCTCCTATCCTTTTCTGGGCCGGCACCATGTCTATAAACTCTCCAAGTTCTCTTGAGAAGATATTCCATCCCTCTCTTATATGCCTCTGCAGGGAGAGAGACTTGTACTGGGTAAAAATGTAAATCTTTCTCAATCCGGAATTTATGGCGTTGCTCAAGGGGAAATCTATAATGCGGTATATTCCTCCGAAAGGTACGGCAGGCTTCGCCCTGTCTTTTGTAAGAGGGTGGAGCCTCTCGCCTTTTCCGCCTGCGAGTATAAATGTGGTTACGTCTTGTGGATTCATTGTTATTTCAGTATTGCCGCAACTTTTTCCTTTAAAAGAGTCAGGTCCGCAGATTTTATAAGGTATGCGTCTGCCGCCCAGGTAAGGAACTGGTCTTTGTACTGTGGATACGCAGTATATATGATGACCGGAAGATTTCTCTTTTTCATCAGGATGCTTCCCAGCGTTTCTATCCCGTCCATCATGGGCATCTGCAGGTCAAGAATAATCAGGTCAAAATTTTCTTTTTCAATAATTTTTAAGGCAAGCTTTCCGTCGGCCACAGACTTGATTTCAAATCCCTCTTTCTCCAACTCTTCGGTATAAAGCAGTCTTTCGTTTTCTTCATCTTCCACCAGGAGTATTTTTTTTGCCATTTCAACCTCCTTGAACACTTTTCTGTTCACAGTACGTTGCTTAAGCAGAAACTTTGTCACTTTTTATTCTGATTGACTGCTGATAACCGTAAACCATGAACTTTCTTCTTCGCGGATGGTTTGGATTAATCATATAACAAGGTCCACTTTTACTTCGGTGCCTTCTCCCTGGATGGAAGATATTTCAATGTTCCCCCCGTTGTTCGAAAGTATGTTTTTCACAATGTACAAGCCCAGGCCGAATCCTTCTGACTTGGTGGAGAAAAACGGTTCAGTTATCCTCGGGAGGTCCCTGCCTGCAATGCCCCTGCCCGTATCTTTGACAAAAATAGATGCGAAAGGCGGATTTATTTCAGAACTGACGCTTATCCTTCCTTTTGTCGTGTTTTCTATGGCATTGGATATAATGTTGAAGAAAACCTCCGTCAGCTGGACTCTCTCTGCGGTTACCTTGAGATTTTCGGGGATATTGATGGATACTTCTATCTTCTTTCTTGAAAACTCGAGTCCGAAAAATTCCACTACCTCTTTTATTACTTCCAAGATGTTAACTTTCTCTTTCCTGGAAGGCGACAGGAACGTGAACCCTGATATTTTGCCCAAAATCTGTTCGAGTTTTTGTATCTCTTTGAAAATAATTCCTGCGTCCCTTTTCATGATAGCAATGTCATCCGACTCTTTTATATGTTTTGCAAAACCTCCTATGGTTACCAGGGGGTTTTTTATTTCATGTATGAAATAGGAAGCCATTTTGCCTATAGTTGAAAGTTTCTCCTTCTGGACCAATTCTTCCTGTAGGTTTTCCAAAGCGTTTTTCAACTCCTTCACTTCCTCGAGCTGTGTTTTTATAATGCTGTAGTTGGAAGAGTTTTCGAGTGCCAGGCCTGCCTGTATGGTTATCAGAGATAAGAGAAGCATTGTGGATTCTTCTATCGGTTTATGATGGAAAGCATTGTCCGCCATTATTATGCCCCTCGTGTTTTTGGGAGAAGAGAGAGGCAGTATTATCATGTCAGAGGGAACAAATACATTTTTTATCTCTTGTGGAAGAAGGGCAAGATTTCCTGTATCCTTGAGATGAAAAAGTTTTTTTTCCTCTATCACGCGCCTGAAATAATTTTCGGGCGGAAGTTCATCGAAATTAATCACTATATTCTTTATCAGGGAAGGATATCTCTGGTGGCGGTCGGGCAGGTCGGTGTCGTGTTGAAGATATGTTTCAAGGGAAATGAGATTTTGTCCGAGGTCATCCCATATTCTGAAAGCTTCCTCCTCGTCAAACGGCCCTATGCCTTTCTTGCCGTAGATGACGGCTTTTTCCGGGCTGTAATAAAATACGGCGGCCCTGCTTAATCCTAACGCCGCATTTGCTGTCAGCCCTGTAAGGATAACGGAAAGAATTCTGTTCTCGTCAAGGGATTCTTTTATCGACTTGGAAACCGTATGAAGAAAAAACAACTCATAATTCAAAATACGGCATTTTTCTTCAAAATTTTGCATTATCATTTACCCCAAATCCCTTTATTATAAATCCTTCTGAGATTCTTTCCCCGCAGGAATATTATAACCTTATCAGAGCATTTTTTCAAGCCTTCAGGAGATTCCCTTTTTCAACGGGCCTGCCCCAAAGAAATCCCTGGCCAAAGCCACAGCCAAGCTGTTTCAGATAATCCGCCTGTTCTTTTGTCTCGACTCCTTCAGCTGTCACAGACATCTGGAGAGTTTTGCCCATGGCTATTATTGTCTTTACAATCTCTGCGTCTTTGCGTGATTGAAGCATGCCCGAAACAAAAGAATGGTCTATTTTTATTCCGTCTACAGGATATCGGTGGAGATAAGAAAGGGAGGAAAAACCTGTTCCGAAATCGTCAATAATCAGTTTAACTCCCATCCCTTTTAGTTCCACGATGATATCGGCCATGCTTTGTAACATGAGTATGCTTTCTGTAATCTCAAGGCAAAGAGATTCTGAAGGGAAACCCGTTGTTTTGATAACATCTCTAACTTTAAGGATAATATCCCGCGAGTAAAGCTGTCTTGCAGATATGTTTATATGCAGGTTGAGAGGCTTCTCTTTTTTCCCTCTCTGCAGCCATTTCTGCCTGCAGGCTTCTTCCATAACCCATTCTCCAATGAGTACAATGAGTCCTGTTTCTTCGGCAAGCGGAATGAAAGCTCCCGGCATAAGCAGGCCTTTTTCGGGATGTATCCATCGGAGCAAAGCTTCATATCCCACTGTTGTTTCCGATTGAAGTTCCACAAGAGGCTGGTAATATACTGATAGTTTTTTGTTTCTGACAGTTTCCCATAGATAGGTTTCTTCGGTAAGTTTTCTTATTACTGTTTCGTGCATGGAAGGGCTGAAATAAGCAAACCTGTTTTTACCTTCATTTTTTGCCTTATACATTGCCATGTCAGCGTTTCTCAGATATTCGTTCGGTCCTGAAATTTCTTCCGAACTGTAGCATATTCCCATGCTTGCTGTTATGGAAATCATGTGCCCGGAAAGTTCCATGGGTTCTCTCATGGCAGACAGAATGCGTTTTGCTATTTGTGTGCCCATCTCAAATTCCGGCAGAAATTCAAGAAGTATGGCAAACTCGTCTCCTCCCAGCCTTGCAAGAGTATCGTCAGGCCTGAGGCATCCTGCAAGTTTTTTTGCCACATCCCTGAGAAGCTTGTCTCCTTCAGAGTGTCCCAGGCTGTCGTTGACCTTCTTGAAATCGTCGAGGTCAAGAAACATCAGGATG
The DNA here is from genome assembly GCA_035341815.1 of bacterium. Lineage (GTDB taxonomy): Bacteria > Ratteibacteria > UBA8468 > B48-G9 > JAFGKM01 > JALNXB01. The sequence continues at coordinate 35,238 of DAOQVZ010000001.1, read as the reverse complement.
AAACGGTCGGAAGGTTTTCTCCTGTTATGCAGTATAGCCCTTTCTATTCTGTCGAGGAGAAGCGTTCTGTTGGCAAGGTTGGTAAGAGAGTCATGCAATGCGTCGTAACGCAGTTTTTCTTCTATCTGCTTGCTGTCCGTAATATCTTCAAATATACCCATTACGCCTATGATTATTCCACCGTCGGTAATACTTTTGGCGGTGCCTCTTATATATGTTGATTTACCTGTGATGACGGAAGTGTAATTGCCTTCGTATGAAGATGTTATGCCTTTCAGGGCATTTCTTATACATTTTTTCATCTGCAGGTCTTTTATATCCTGAAGTGTATTCATTCCCACTATTTTTTCTTCAGGCGCACCTATTATTGAAATGAATTTACTGTTAACCTTGATTATCCTTCCGTTGCCATCCAGGTGCACTATCCCGAGCGGAGAGTTTTCAAAAAAAAGGCTGTATCTGTTTTTGCTTTCTTTCAGTTCCAATACATCTTTTCTCCTCTTCTCTGCATTGGTAAAAATTTCTGCCAGGATTTTGAGCAGGTTTATTTCTTCTTCAGTTAATTCTCTTTTTTCTCTTACTGCGTCCAGCCCCACAAATCCCGAGCATTCGCCGCCGAGCATCATTGGAAGAGTTACCAGGGTTTTAATTTGCTGGTCTTCCATAAGAGCTCTCGAGTTGCTGCCAGAGGGCAGCCTGCGCGTGTCGGGTATATGTATTATTTTGCCTTCCAGGTGCGGCAAAAGGAGTTCCGGCACTGTGTCGAAAGGAATATTTTGAAGCTTTTCAATGCATGGATTTATGCCTTTTGCACACCATTCGTACGTGTTGCTTGCCAGCCGTTTTTGGCAATCGTAACTGAATATATAAACCCGGTCCAGACCCGTAAATTCTCCTATCCTGGACAGTGATTCATTTATTGCCGCTTCCATGTTTTCCACGGGTATGTTTATGAAATTTGTTGCAAGGTTGGAAAGTAAACTGCGCAGTTTTTCGTTTCTCTGCAGATTTTTTTCTATCACTGTTTTTTCTGTTACATCTTGAAACAGTACCAGCTTGCCGAGATAGCGGCTATTAAGATTTTTAAGGGGCATTACCCTCACATTGAAAAACATCCTGTTATTCAGAGATACTCTTGTATCAGCTGTTTCCTGCCTGCATACGTCAACTATCGACGGAAAATTGACAAGCGCTTCCTCGAAAAATTGTCCCAGTAAATTTTTTCTTTCTTGTGAAAGTATTTTTAAAAGAGTATTGTTTGCGTCGGCTATCTTTCCCCGGCTGTCTATAAGCAGGAAACCGTCGCACATGTTTTCCCGTATTGCACAGCGGGCTGCCGGCATGAGTTCCGAAAGCCTGAAACGGAACATCCCTGTGAAGGATAAAATTCCAGACATGAAAAGCATTTTGCCGAAAATATTAATATCCATTTCCGTACTCCTTCAAACCTGTTACCTCAAGAACAAAGAGAGCCACAAGGGAATAGTTACAAGGGAAAACAAATGCGTTGTTAAAACTGAAGACGCCGCGAATTGAGTGTCGGATTTATATACTTCGCTCAGAAAAACACTTGAAACTGCCGAAGGCATCGTTGCAACAACAAGGAGAACTATTCTTGTTTCCATTGAAAAAGGCAGGATGTACAACAGGGAGATTGCGAATAAAGGAATTACAAGAAGCCTGAGGATTACAAGGTAACCCTGTTTCAAAGTCATAAAATGATGGCTTTTCAAATCAGCCATCTTACTGCCGGCTATAAACATGGCTACCGGTATGGCTGCCTTGCCAAAAATTTCAATTACTGAAAAAAAGGAATTCCCTATCTCGTAATATATACTGCCTGCGGTTGGAAGGTGTCCGGCCTGCTGTAAAAGTTCTCTCGCTATTATTACAGCTATGGCTGAAAATATTGCCATCATGGGTACGCTGATAATATTTTTGAGATTGTCTCTCCGGAACCTGTTGCCCGTCAATGCAAGGATGCCAAGAGTCCATACCGATATTTCCGACCCGAGGGTTGAAAAGACAAGCTTGGCCACTCCTGTTTCGCCCCACAGCAGTAAAATGATAGGAAGTGGCAGAAAAGAATAATTGTTTGTCGTGCACTGGAACATGAACTGGTTTTTTTCTTCCGCAGAAGAAAATTTTATGAACCTTGCGGAGAACAGGCCTGTAAGATATCCTACAAACATAATGACAAACATTCCGGCAGGCAACATCCAGTTTGATACAATGGTTCGAGGCGTGAAGTTGTTTACAAGGGAAGTGAATATAAGAGCAGGATAAAAAAAAGAGGTAACGAGTCTGGACATCTGGCTCGAACTGTTTTTATCTATGACATTAAGTTTGCGCGCTATAATGCCAAATGCTATCATGCAGAAGATTGCAAGTATTCTTATGAAAAGTTTTATGAACATAATATTAGATTATATCACATTGCAGGCAGGAACGGCGAACAGGTCATGTTCATCGGATGAAATGATTCTCAGTCTGCAGAAATCTCCTGCATTGTACGTCTTTGTCCCTTTTTTGAAATAAATTTTCCCGTCTATTTCCGGCGCGTCAAATTGAGTGCGTCCTGCATAAAAATTTCTTTCCATCCCTTCTACGAGAGCCTCAATTTCTTTGCCGGCAAGTTTTGAGAGCGCTTTTTCTGAAATTTTTTTCTGCTCTTCCATGACCAGCTTTTCTCTTTCGAGTTTTATTTCTTCCCTTACATGTTCTGACATGGCGTAAGCATCTGTTCCCTTTTCCTTTGAATATCTGAATACCCCGAGCCTGTCAAACTGTTTTGCCCTGACAAATTCAAGGAGCCGTTTGAAATGCCCATCTGTTTCGCCGGGGAATCCTACTATGAATGTGGTTCTCAGCCTGATGTCCGGTACGCTTTTTCTTATCGTGTCCACAAGTTTTCCATAGTCGATGAGAGGCCTGTTCATTTTTTTCAGTATTTCGGGGTGGATATGCTGAAGGGGAATGTCCAGGTACCTGCATATATTCCTGTTTTCGGAAATAACTTGAAGCAGACCCTCGTTAATATGCGCAGGATGGGCATACATCAGCCTTATCCATGGAAAACTGATTTTGGCAAGCCTGTCCAGCAGTTTCTCAAGTCCGTTTTTTCTGCCTGAGTCGCTGCCGTAACCGGCTGTATCCTGCGCTATCAGTATGAGTTCCTTTATTCCCATTCCGAAAAGGCTTTCGGCCTCTTCAAAGATATCGTCTTCATTCCGGCTTCTGAGTCTTCCCCTCAATTTGGGTATGAGGCAGTAGCTGCAAAGATTGTTGCATCCTTCGGATATCTTGATATATGCATAAGGATATGTGGAAAGCATCCTGGGAGCGTTGATATCCTTTGTGTCAGGCACGGGTGTAAAACACGCAACGCGGGAATTCTTGCCGGCTTTTTCTACAGCTTCGACCACTTTTTGGGGACTGCCAGCCCCTGCAATGGCATCTATCCCGTGCATGTCAAAAAGTTTTTCCCCAAATCTCTGCACAAGGCAGCCGCATACAATAACCTTTGCGGCTTTGTACTTTTTCTTATCAGTGAATTCTTTTATAGCTGTCTTTGATTCTCTGACCGCGGCTTTCAGAAAAGCGCATGTGTTTACAATTATTATATCGGCTTCATCGGGAGAATCAGTTATAATATACTGCTTCTCACCGAGAAGCGCCAGTATGTTTTCAGAATCGACAAGGTTTTTGGGGCATCCGAGGCTTAAAAGAAATATTTTTTCCATTATTCAGGCAAAATGTAAAGGATAAGAAAAAAGATTATCAGAAAAATAACTGCCAGGAGAAGAAGTGTATAGATAGTTTTTCTTTCCGATGAGTTTAAAAAAAGCCTGTTTTCTTTCACGTTTTCTTTCACGCAGTCCGCATTATCTCCGTTGGTTTTCTTGTCTTCAGAAAAAATCTCGTCAATGTGACGGTCAATAATCTCTCTCTCTATTTTAAGGTAGGAAGAATAAAGTCTCAGGTATCCTTTGAGGTGTGCTTCGCTTGGGAATTCCGACCAGTTGCCGTTTTCCATCATATTGATGAACTTCAGGGGCATATATGTATCTTCGAAAACTTTTTCCAATGCAATGTTTCCGGCTATCCTTGTTTCTTTCAATAATTCGCTCAGTTTTTTGTCTTTATCCATTTTGTTCTTTATTTGCTATGACCTGCCTGGGCTTGCCCTCTCTGTAAGGTCCGAGAATACCCTCTTCGTCCATTTGTTCTATCAGGCGTGCGGCCTTGTTAAAGCCTATTTTCAGCCTTCTCTGGAGCATTGATATGGAAGCTATGCGTGTCGTGAGGACAATCCTTTTGGCTTCCTGGTAAAGTTCGTCTTCCCCATTTTTTCCTTCCGATAATGAGATGTCAAATTCCCTTTGTGTTTCTTTCCCTTCCACTATTTCCATTTCATAATCCGGGGACTTCTGGCTTTTTATGAAATTGCATATTGCTTCTATTTCTCCGTCTGATATGAGGCATCCCTGAATTCTTGTAAGGGAAGAACTGCCTGGGGGTATGAAAAGCAGGTCTCCCCTGCCGAGCAGTTTTTCTGCGCCAATGGTGTCGAGAATCGTACGCGAGTCGAATTTGGAGGTAACCTGGAAGGAAATCCGGCACGGCAGGTTGGCTTTTATAACTCCCGTAATGACATTTACAGAAGGCCTCTGCGTGGCAAGTATCAGATGTATGCCTGCAGCTCTCGAAAGCTGGGCGAGCCTTATTATGCTGTTTTCTATTTCATTGCGTGCCACCATCATTAAATCAGCAAGTTCGTCTATGACAACAACTATATAAGGCAGGTGTTCTTTCTTTACCGCAGCGTTGTATCCTTCTATGTTTCTGACCTTTGCTTCCGAAAAAGTCTGGTACCTTCTTGCCATTTCTGCAATAAGCCATTTGAGGGTGTTGATGGCTTTTTTTGTTTCTACAACCACGGGGCACAGCAGGTGAGGCAGTCCGTTATATGAAATCAGCTCGACCATTTTAGGGTCAATCATTATGAATTTGACTTCTTCGGGAGTTGCCTTGTACAGAATTGACGCGATAAAAGAATTAAGGCAAACCGTTTTGCCTGACCCGGTTGCTCCGGCAATCAGGATGTGGGGCATATTTTTAAGGTCGCTGATAACAGTTTTGCCCATTATATTCTTGCCTATTGCTATGGTAAGCTTGGAAGCGCTTTTCTGGAATTCCCTGTTTGTCAGCATTTCGCTCAGGTAAACAATGGATATCTGCCTGTTGGGAACCTCTATTCCCACCGTGGATTTGTTGGCAAGTGGAGCGACAACTCTTACCGTTGTGGTTTTAAGGTTCATCGCAAGGTTGTCCTGTATCTTGTAGACCTTCTGGAGGGCAACCCCTGGTGCGAGCTGTACTTCGTACATGGTCACTCTCGGTCCCTGGTTAATCTGAACCACTTCGCCTTCTATTCCGAATTCGAGAAGAGTTTCCTCGATTACCTGGGCATATAAATCAAAGTCTTCGTTGGTTTCCTGCTGTGTCGGATTTCCCGCTTTGAGAATAGACAGCGGAGGTATTTTATAATCTTTTGCCCTGGTAATAGGGCGGGGAGGTTTTATCTTAACATCCTCTTTTTCTTCTTTCACGGGAAATTCTTCTTTCTTCTCACTCCTGTCAGGCGGGACCTCTATTTTTCTTGCTCTCCGAACAGGCTTTACAATATCGGCTGCCACTATATTTTCCTGTGGCAGAGGTATTTTTTCCTGCCTGGATACTGCATAATTTTCAAGTACCAGCCTGAAAGGATTTATGAAAATCCTGTGTCCTAAAGCAACGGAACCTATTGCTGCAAGCAGGAGCATGAGAAATACTCCTTTTTGACCGAAATATTCCTGAAGGTAAGGGCCTGCAGTGAAACCAATGATTCCCCCTGAAAAATCTCCGCTGTTTTTTATGGCAAGAAAGACGGACATGCTCAGGACAAGCCCTGCGGAACTTAAAATTTTGCGCCATAAACCTTCACTTTCTCCCCATATGGCGTTTATGCCCACGAAAATCAAAAGGAAGACGATAATGTAGGAGCTTTTTCCCAGCAGGAAAAATAGAATTCCTGAAAAATAAGCTCCCAGTTTGCCTCCGAAATTTGAGACATTTTCGTTAACCGGAGAGGCAAGCCTTGTAAATGAAAACGAAGGGTCATAGGGGCTGAATGAAAAAAGGCACAGAAATACGTAAAGCGCAAATCCAAGGAGCAGTAATCCTTTTATCCATCTTTCAGCAGTTTGTTTCTCCATTAAATTTAATTTACCACTAAACGGCGGAAAAAGCAAATATGCAGAGGAGCTATTGAAAACTGCAAGGGAAGGTTATATAATATGCATGGGTATTTCACGCGAGTTTCCTGCTTCGTGCTTTCAATGTTGTACACTGCATTTTTTCACAGACAGGCACAAAAGGAGGATTATGAACAAAGTAAAACTTGGCTTGCTGATATTGATGATTATTACTGCAACTGCATTTCCTGATTCAAAGAAAGAGCTGGCAGTCCGTATAGAACAGGCGGAAAAAAACCTGAAATATTTCATGGATGCGCCTGATGCCGGGGTTCCATGCCAGCTGCTGCATGATGCCGATGCCATTATCTTCCTGAGACAGTACAAGGCCGGGTTTGTACTGGGAGCCAAAGGCGGCAACGGCATAGTTCTTGCCAAAGACAGGGAAAACGGAAAGTGGAGTCCCCCGGCATTCATAGCAACTGCGGAGGGGAGCCTCGGGTTCCAGGTAGGCGTAAAGGTGGTAGATGCCATTCTGCTTGTAATGAACAAAGAGGGTTTGGACCTTCTTCTCAAATCGAGGTTTAAAATAGGCGGAGAAATTTCTGCCGCCGCCGGACCTGTTGGCCGTGAGGCAGGTGCGAAAATAGGAATTCCTGCTGCGGGAATACTTATATATTCAAATGCCAGGGGGCTTTTTGCGGGGATATCTTTTGAGGGCGGAGTGATAGCAAGCGATGACAAGGCGAATCAGGTATTTTATGCCGTTGAAGACATAAAGATAAGGGACATTCTTACAAGAAACAGGGTATCAATGCCTGAAGAAGCGAAAAACCTTGTTGATATGCTTAAAGAATATGAAAGCAGGTACCTGGAATCACGGGATCCCGTAAATTAGTAGTTCATTCTTCTCCTTCTGAGGGAAAAAGGAGATTAAAATTAAAACGAAAAGACAGAAACAGATAGAAAATCTCTTGAAAAAAGATGTAGATGAAATAATCAGGAAGGATGTTTCGGACCCCAAGATAGGTTTTTTTACAATTACTTATGTAAATCTTGCCAGGGACCTTAGAAACGCAACAATAGGTATAAGCGTTATGGGAAGCAGTGAAAAACAGGAAGAGTCTTTTTCAGCCATAAAGAATGCCTGCGGATACATACATCATAAGCTGGCACAAAAATCCCTGTTGAAATATACCCCTGATATTATATTCAAATATGACGAAATGCCTGAATTGAGGGTAGAGAAAATTCTTAAGGAAATAGAAACGGAAGACAATGAAAAACATAAAAATCAGGATTAAGGAAATGGTTAGGGAAGCTTTCAACAAACTTCCCGGTTATGAAAACATGGAAGAAAAAGAAATCTCCATAATGCCTGCCAGCAGGCCGGAATTCGGAGATTTTTACACAAACGCGGCATTAAAGGCTGCAAAGGAGAGAAATGCATCTCCTCAAAAGCTGGCTTCTGACCTGTGCGGCAAGTTGGCTGAAATGAAACCGGACTTCCTGGCAAAGGCCGAGGTTAAAAATGGCTTTATAAATTTCTTCGTGAACAACTCCGTGTATTTTGATTTTATAAAAAATGTCCATGAAAGTTCCGGCAGTGTACTGCAGATGCCCTGCGCAGGAGAGAAAAAGGTGCTAATAGAATTTGTAAGCGCCAATCCCACGGGTCCCCTTACCATAGCACACGGAAGACAGGCCGCTTTTGGAGAAGCCCTTGCCAGGATACTTAAATATGCCGGCTTTGAAGTTGTAAAGGAATACTATCTCAATGATGCAGGCAGGCAGATAAAGCTCTTGGGCCAGTCTTTAAAAGCCCGTTACATGCAGCTGAATGGGAAAGAAGCTTCTATTCCAGAAGAAGGTTATGAGGGCGAATATCTGATAGAACTGGCAAAGAAACTCAAAGAATTCAGGGAACAGGAAGACGTTTTTTTTGACAGGTTTGCCTCCGAAAGCATTCTTGGCGGGATAAAGGAAGACCTGCGTGCTTTCGGCGTTACGTTTGACAGCTGGATAAACGAAACTTCTTTTATCAGAGAAGGCTCTGTTAACAGGCTGATTGAAGAATTGAAAAAAAAGGGCCTTTTGTATCTTTCGGATTCGTCATGGTGGTTTAAAAGCTCCGCATATGGAGACGAAAAAGACAGGGTAGTGATAAAGAGCGACGGAAGCCTTACTTACCTTGCAACCGATATTGCATACCACGAAAATAAGATAAAAAGAGGGTTCGATACGCTGGTAAACATTATAGGCCCGGACCATCACGGTTATATTCCCCGGTTGAAGGCGGCCGTTGAGGTTCTCGGGGGCAACCCTGAAAATTTTACTCCTATTATTGTCCAGCTGACGACGCTTTACAGGGGCAAAGAAAAACTTTCCATGTCTACAAGAAAAGGGCAGTTTATTTCACTTCGCCAGCTCATTGACGAAGTGGGCCCGGATGCTTCCAAGTTTTTCTTCATATTCAGGAAAACGGACAGCCACCTTGATTTTGACCTTGAACTCGCAAAGAAAAAATCCCTTGAAAACCCTGTTTACTATCTTCAGTATGCCTATGTCAGGATGAAACACATACTGAAGTTTGCAGAAGAAAAAGGAATGGATTTCAGCGGGATGAAGCCGGATTTCTCTTTGCTGAAGGAGGAAGAAGAGATAATCATTGCGAAAAAAGTGGCAGGTTTTTCCGGCATTGTGGAAAGTGTTGTCCAGACTTATGGAGTCCATCTCCTGGCAGAATACCTGCTTGAGCTTTCCAGGGCGGTACATTCATACTATCAGAAACACAGGGTGGTCAACGAAGGGGAAAAAGACATCACTTTTGCGAGGCTTGTTCTGATAAATGCCCTTTTCGAGGTTTTTTCGCGTTCACTCGAGCTTCTCAATATTTCTTTGCCTGACAGCATGTGAAAAATGGAAACTACTTGCTTTTTTATACATAGTTTTGGCGTAAGGAAAAAGCAGCGCTGTTCCCTTTTTATTTTAATCTGAAAACGCACTCTTCCGGGATATCATGAAGTTTCAAGCCTTTTATCTGCCGCAAGGTCTTCCTGTCATGGTATCCTGAGATATCACCTTCAATATTAAGGCTTTTTCTAATGCTCAACATTGAAATTTCTCTTATATACTTGCCTGCAATGGAAGAAAGGGCCGCGGGGAAAGACTTTTTCTCGACATCCATGAAAAACCCGACTCTCATGCTGGATTCCTGCCGGTTCAGGATATAAATGGACTCGCTCTCTTTTTCCGTGACAATCTCCGCCTGGAAATCATCCATTGAGTATCTTATGTAAGGCATGTAAAACTTGAGTCCTCCTATCTTTCCAGCCTCCACCTCAAGCTTGTCTTTTCCATTTACCTCTTTTATGAGACTGCAGAAAGAAAGGAAGTCGAGAAAAAGTTTTGTATTGTTCCTTGTGAATGAATTAAGTTTCCTGGGACATATGAAGACACAACTTACGTTCTTTATTCCAACGTTGTTATGGGATGCCCACTGTGAAAACTCAAAACACCTTTTTTTCGCTTTTTCAGAATCTGCCCATGTGAATTCACGCGGTATCCTGCCCGTACAGATATCGTTTCCGGCAGTACACCCGTTATTGCTGCAGAAAGCTCTCAATATTTCCAGGGGCGAAGAAGGCATTTTTTTCTTTAAAAGATAAAATATTGATATGGCTGTTTCTTCGACAAGCGCGAAATTGTTCATGCTGCGCGTCCTGAAAAACATCTTGCTGTCAGAAATATCTCCGAACCATAGATCAGAATGAGTATCGGATTCCAAAAGCGTACCTGTCACAACCATGGGGCCAAGCAGTGGCCCCAGTCCGTTTTCATCTATGCCCAGTATCCTGTGTTTCATTATCCTTCCTTATCGCAGCAGAATTGAAAGGCCGCTCAATATCAGTATAAGGGCGAAAATTTTTCTCAGCCTTTCCTTTGGGGTTTTGATGCTTATACCTGAACCCAGCGGCGCCGCTGCCATCGAACCTGCGGCAAGCAGTATTGCTATTTTGAAATTGACCAGTCCTCTTATTATGTAACCTATGCCTCCGGAAAGGGAATTGAAGAAAATAACTATAAGAGCTGTGCCTATGCAGGCATGCATGGGTATTTTGAGAAAAAGGTAGAAAAGCGGGATTATCAGGACCGCTCCCCCCACGCCGCACAAGCCGGAGACAAAACCTGCAATAGCGCCTATTATGATAGCAACAGCCTTGTTATATTTTTTCCCTTTCAGCTCGCATGCAACGGTATTTTCAGACTGGAAAAACATTTTTATTCCAAGGGAAACCGTGACAAAGACAAAAGCGTACCTTACAAGGCTGTCTGGCAGCCGGCTTGTCAGAAACACTCCCGCCTGGGCTCCGGCTATGCCGAAGGGCAGTATCAGGAAGGCAAGCTTTGTGTCAACCTGGTTGCACCTCCTGTAATTGATGAGGCCTGAGACGGAGGTAAAGATGATAATGACAAGGCTGGTGCCTATGGCCTGTTTCATGGGCAGTCCAAAAACGTGTACCGTCACGGGTATAAGTATAGAACCTCCGCCCATCCCGAACATCCCGCATAGAAAACCTGTTATAATTCCAGCAATCAGTCCCTGCAGAACCAGTACCATAAGCACCCTCCTGAAAAATAAAACTTATTTATTCAACCTGCGAAAATTGTCTGCCGTTCACTGAGGACTTACACCTTTCAAGCGGTTAAAGATTGTCTGTAAGCCACAAAAAAGCTGTAGTGAAGTTTTCCTTGATGTATCTTGAATAATAAAATAAAAAGAACCCGGGTTTTGCCGACTTGTATCTTTCAAGTATATACCTGCGTGAAGGGAAAGTCATGCAAAGAATAAGGCGTATTTTCCTGACGGTTCGGAAGCCGAAAAAGAGTTTGCCGAGGTTTGCAGGAAGGGTTTTCCTGCTTTTCATAAGTTTAAATATGAAATTTTCCCGCCGTCCGTTCTTAATTTCAGCCAATTTGCCGAGGACATAAGCGGGAATGGGAATTTCAAACAACTCCATTGCCTTTTCAAGAGCAAATCTTACCGGCATGGCCAGCCTGTAATGGTCCACTTTTTCAATAAAAACTTCCCAGTCGATATCATCTCCGCAATAAGTGACAATCTGTCTTATGTCGCAGACGCTTACAATGCAGGAATTCGGAATATGGCTGAATATATGCAAGGCAAGGTGAATGAGCAAGTCTTCGTACGACAGAACCCTTGCGTCGACATTTCCTATCCTAACCGTTCTGGAATCCCTGAAGAGCCTGTATGGTTCAGGTCTGTCCATGTAAGGGCAGGGCCCGAGGCGGTAGTGGCATTCCACAATTACGGGAACCGCACCTCCCTTCGCATATCCTGCGTTTTTTCTTATATTGACAGCTTCCTTCCGGGGTTCTGAGTTCTCTGAATACCCGAGCCGTTTCAATATCATGCCGGCTCTGCACATATCTTCTTTTCTTACCAGCAGGTCTATGTCTGAAAAGGTTCGAAGGCCGTCCGGATACATCCCTTCCATCATGAGACCCTTGAGGAGGATTACACTGATGCCTGCCTGTTTAAGGTTTTCCAGAATTTGTTCGAATTCACTCAGAAAAAGAGCATTCCGGACAATAATATTAATCCTGGTTTGCCTGATTTTATTCCCCGTTTCTTCAGGAAAAGAAAAATAAGGATTTTTCTCTTTCAGAAAATATTCGAGAAGGGGAAGCAACTCTTCCCTGTTTCTTAATTCTTCTTTTATATTGGAACCTTTAGACATGTATATCCCGGTATCAGAACTGTGTAAGCGTCCCGTCTTTTTTTGCCTTTCTGACAGCCTGCGAAAACAGGAACAGGCTTAAAGGCAGAAGGACTGCGGTCAGGAGCGAAAGCACCTTTATTTCTCCAGATAAACGCGCTATTGGAGCTCCCATCAAAAGAGATTTTCTTATGCCTTCAAGGCTGTGAGTAAGAGGTATCCACTGGGCGGTTTTCTGCAGCCAACCGGGCATTATTGCCACGGGGTACATAACTCCGCTTAAAAGACCCGACGCTGAACTGAAAAGCCACATTACAGGGTCGCCCTTTTTAAAAACCATGATGAAACTTGCTGAAATAATGCCTATGCTGGCAAAGCAGACAACCGTCAAAATCGAGATGATAAGCAAACCGGCAATATTCGGATTGACAAAATGAACATTGAAGAACAAAACGCCTGCAGCCAGGTATAGCAAGACGTTAACGGCCCCCCTTATGAAAGGAAAAAGGGAAGCGGAAAGCAGAATGACAGGCAAATCTGTCTGCGTGCAAAGCAGGGCTTCGAGAGTGCCGTTTGTCTGTGCTGTGGATATTATTCCTGTAAATGAATATAAGGCTATCATCAGATATGAGGAGAAAGCTATTCCCACAAGCACAAAAGGGAAGTAATTGCCTCCGTAAGGAGCCAGCGATTCAATTTTTGACCCTTCCATGAGCTTTGAAACAAAGAAAAATGTGAGTAAGGGGAAGATTATTCCTAAAAGTTCGCCCATGAAAGCAATTTTGTAACTCAACATCTCCTGGACATCCCTTTTCAAAAATGCAAGTATTTTCGCCATTATTCCTCTACAAGTTTGTCAAAGGCTTCCTCAAGCGTTGTTTCCCTGGGTAAACAGGCTGTTACAGTAAAACCCATGTCTGCTAATTCTGTAACAATACCTGATATGCCGGCAGAAATATCATATTTTTCAATCGACAGTTTTATTTTTTGACCCTCTTCAACCAGGCCCGCAGGATTATACCCCTTTCTTCTGAACATTTCCATGACAGAATCTCCACTGCAAAGTCCTTCTTTCATAATCCTGATTTCCAGGACCCGGGTTGCAGGCAGCAGGGATTTTATATCACGGGGAGACCTGCAGGCAAGAAGCCTGCCCTTGTGCAAAATGGCTACGCGGTCGCATAAATCTTCCGCTTCGTGAAGATTATGGGTGGACATGCAGACAGTTTTGCCTCTTTTCTCAACGAGTTCCTTTCTGACAAAATCCCGCAGGCTTCTTGCCGCAGCTGGGTCGAGGCTGCGCGTTGGTTCGTCCATGATAAGAATATCCGGTTCAGCAAGAAGGCTGCGGGCTATTGCCAGGCGTTGTTTCATACCGGCAGAGTAATCCTTGAACATGCGGTTTTTTTCCTGTTTCAATCCTACAAGTGCCAGAACTTTATCAACCCTTTCAGGTATCAGGTACCTGTTTATATTGTTCAGACAGGCGAAAAATTCCAGGTTTTGCAGTCCTGTCAGTCGCCAGTAAAAACTTCTTTCCTCGTTTACCACGAAACCCATGGAACGCTTGATATGCCCGGGTTTCTTCTCTACGTCGAAACCGTTTACTCTGACTCTGCCTGCGTCGGGCAGAATGAGAGTTGCCAGAATTTTTAACAATGTGGTTTTACCCGCGCCGTTAGGTCCAAGCAGGCCGAAAAGTTCGCCCCTGTATATGGAAAACGAAATATCCACAAGGGCAGCCATCTTTTCCTGGGTAAGCGGGTGGAGTATTATATCCCTGTATCTTTTTACAAGCGGATATTTTTTTGAAAGATTCTCAATCTCGACAGCGTATTCCATTTTTTGACATCTCCTTAGCCAGCAAAAGTATATATGATATTTGAGCTCCGGTCAAGGTAAATATATGCAAAAAATTGTATATTTCAGGGTTTTTCTGTATAATCTGTTAGACATAATGTCAAAAGAGATTTTCCCGCAAAAATAGCATATAGAGAAAAAATGTATTTCAGAAAAGAGAATATATATAAAATGCCTTTGAAAGTAGGCGCAAATTCTCTTCTCGGAAGCCTGGATGTCGAACTTACCGAGAGGTGCAACAATAATTGCATTCATTGTTATATCAACAGGCCAATCGGGGACATTAACTCCAAAAACAGGGAGCTTTCTGCTTTCCAGGTTAAGGAATTATTAAAGGAAGCGGTTTCACTCGGCTGCTTTTCTGTCAGGTTTACAGGCGGGGAACCCCTTTTGAGGAATGATTTCGAGGATATTTACGTATCTGCCAGGAAAATGGGACTCAAAGTTCTCATTTTCACGAATGCATGCCTGATTACGGAAAGACTTGCGGAACTTTTTGCCCGCATTCCCCCGTTGGAGGAAATAGAAGTAACTGTCTACGGCATGAAAAAAAGCTCTTACGAGGCGGTGACAGGCACTCCCGGTTCATTTGAAAAGGCATGGAAAGGAATAAAGCTTCTTATAATGAAAAAAGTTCCTTTTGTTGTCAAGGCTCCGATGCTTCCGCCTTTCAAGCCGGAAATAGAAGAATTCGAAAGATGGGTTCATGAGAATATAAGTAAAGAAGGTTACGGCAATTATGCAATTTCTTTTGACCTGCGGGCGCGCAGGGACTCGGAAGAAAAAAATACAAGAATAAGAAAACTGAGGCTTTCTCCGCAGGAATCACTTGAGATACTTGCAAGGGACAGGGCAAAATATGTTGAGTGCATGAGAGATTTCTGTGCGAATTTTACGGATGTACCGGGGAGGGATCTTTTTTCCTGCGGTGCAGGCTTAAAAGGCGGCTGTGTTGACGCATATGGGAATTTTCAAATGTGCCTGTTGCTTCGTCACCCCGATACCGTGTATAGCCTTGCAAAAGGGTCATTGAAAGACGCCCTGGTTAATTTTTTCCCAAAAATAAGAAAAATGGAAGCAACTGACACTGAATATCTCAAAAGGTGCGCACGGTGTTTCCTGAAGGCGATTTGCGAACAGTGCCCGGCAAAATCATGGATGGAGCACGGCCTTCTTGACAGGCCGGTTGAATACCTTTGTGAAGTTGCCCATGAAAAGGCAAGGTTTCTCGGAATGTTGGATAAAGGCGAAAAAGCATGGGAAGTTAACGGGAAGGAAAGAGTCGAAAAGTTTCTTGCCAAAGATGAGAAGCAACATTAATGATTGCTTAAAGAAACTTTTGTATTTCAACATGGAATTAATGTTTAAAGGCGGTTTGACAAAATGGATATATTTGAAGAAGATATGCCCTGTCCTGAAAAAAACGAAAATGCCATGAACAGGCAGTATTTCACGATTGCAGGGATTACAGTATGTGTCGAAAGCGATACTGATTCCGGCCGGATAGAATTCAGCAAAAAGTTCAATTCTTTCAGGGTTGCCGGAAAGGGTGAAGACAACGTGGTGTTGAGGCATTATTTCAATATGCCTGAAATTAAGGGCAGGTATCTTGGGAAAGAGGTATACCGCAAGGTGCCCTGGGCAGTTTACCGCAAAGGGAGAGAATGGATATACCTGGGCATTACACGGCAGGAGAGCAACGAAAGATTGTTCAGGATTGCAGTTTTTAACGATGGCTATACGTGCGGAAAGATTTATGACAACCCCATTGAGAAGGAAACCTTATATGAAGGGGGCAAGTCGGCGCTTTCTTTTTTCCCTACAGACCAGGTATGGCTTGCTCCACTGCTTGCAGACCGGAAGGCTTTTTTCCTTCATTCCTCTGCCGCAATACTGAACGGACAGGGCCTTATTTTTGTAGGCCATAGCGAGGCGGGCAAATCCACTACATTGAAAATGTTGAAAGGAAAGGCTGAAATTCTCTGTGACGACCGTAATATTTTAAGGCGTTGGGATGATGGTTGGCGCGTTCACGGAACATGGAGTCATGGAGAACTTCCTTACGTTTCTTCCTCTTCTGCCAAGCTCACGGCAGTGCTTATTTTAAAACAGGACAGATGCAACAAGATTGTGCGCATGATTGACCGCAGGGAAATATGGAAGAAACTGCTTGTCACTCTGATAAAACCGATGGTGACAGCCGAGTGGTGGATGAAAGAACTGGACGCTCTGGAGCTGCTTGTAAAGGAGGTGCCAGTTTTAACGATGCATTTTGACAAATCCGGAGAAATTGTTGAAGAACTGGAAAAACTTGACAAAAAAAAATAGCATGTTATAATTTTAAGGTAAACTTGACATAGATGATGATGGGAAGGTAAAATATAAAAGCAAAATATCGCAAACAAAAGATAAAGTCATCCATTAAAATGTAAAAAGGAGGAAGTTATGAAGAAGGAAATGTGGAAAACTCCGGAACTCGTTATCCTGGCTAAGGGTAAACCAGAGGAATCCGTATTGGCTTCCTGCAAAATGATAGAAGGATTTCTTTCTGAGATAAAACCGGGCAGCCGCAAATGCATTATCAGAGAACTTGGTGTGTGGGTAGACTGTAAAGCACGTGCGATTACATGAATTATTTTACAGGTATTTTAAAATAATAAAACCGGCAAAGGCATCTTTTATAAAGGTGTATTTGCCGGTTTTTTATTTAGGGGTGTTTTTCAGCATTTCGGCACGTGCATGGGCCACATCGCAGAAAAAATCCACAGGCTCATCCAGTTTTCCTGTTTCCAGATGGGCAATCGCAGGGCACCACATGCAGAGATTTATCAATTTGCACCGGCCGCATTTTTCCATGAATTTCCTGCTTTGTGTCTTCATGCTCCTTATCATGGGAACAAATTTCATGTATGCTTCTGTAAGCGACCCTTTAGTAAGGTCGTATATACAGTCTTTTTGCCAGAGGGATGAACATAGACGGAATGTGCCGTCATACCCGATGGTGCAGGAGTTTTTTCCTGCTCCGCACCTGAATAGAATACTTTCATCTTCGTGTGCGTCATTCTGAATAAGCAGATCGCAGTTTTCCTTCATCAGATTGAATTTCTCGGGGTCTTCTTTCTCCAGCCTGGCTATTTCAATAGGAGTAAGCCGTTCTGCTTTTATCTCTTTATTTCGTTTTTCATCGCCGTCAAATCTCAGGTGCAGTAAGGGATCGAACCTGAAATAATCTTTTGTCCTCTTTCGGCAGAATTCCGCAATAAGGGGCATTTCCTGAAAATTGGAGCGCATGACAACTGCTTTGAACCTTATTTTAATCCCGTTTTTGATAAACATGTCAACTCCTCTCATGAAAGAGTTAAAAGAACCCGGTTTGCGGGTAACTTTCTCGTATGTTTCCCTTGTCACCCCGTACACTGATACTTCTATTTCCCTGGGGGGATACTGTTTAAACATCCTGATGTGTTTCTCGCTTATCAGAACGGCATTGGTAAAAACGGAAAGGAGCAGGCCTTTCTTCTTGAGAGATAGATATATATCGGGAAAATCCTGCCTCAAAAGGGGTTCGCCTCCTGTAATGAGGCAGCTTAATGCACCCATGGAAACTGCCTCGTCGGCAATGGCGTTTATGCGTTCAAGTGAAAGTTCTTTTGCTTCGGCCTGCGCATCTCCCGCGGGAAGATTGATATAACAGTGCCGGCAATTGTTGTTGCAGCGTGCCGTGATCTCAAGTTCAAAATCGAGCAGATTCCCTTTACTGTATATTTTGCCCCAGAGGGGAAAATCAGGCAGAGGGATATTTGTGACATTTCTTTTCATGTTTAAATTTCCTCGCTTATCTAAAATAAGCTACAATCCTTTTCTTCTCATCAAAAACATGTATTTTCTGACTGAAAAAATCATTGAAATGAAATACCTGTTTCGGGACAAAGCTGCTATTACAAATTTTTCAGCCCCCAACCCAAAAAGTTTTTTTCTTTGGCTTCTTTCAATTTTTGTCACTTTTCCCATTATGTTTTCACGCGGGAACATTCCGTCTGCTTCAGGGCAATTATCTCCCTTAAGAAGATATAAATTACCAATTTTTCTGACAACCCTGTGAAGAAAAACCTTCCTGTTGAGAGAATGAAAAGCGGCAACAACGTCTCCTGTTGAAATATGTCCGTTTTTCAGCGGGGAAACGGTTATCACATCGCCGTCCCTGATGAAGGGAGACATGCTGAACCCGCCGGCCCTGAACCTGAAAGGTATTCCTTTACCCAGGACCGTTCGAGCTATTGTCAGCAATGCTTCGGGAGACAGGGTTATTTCAGATTGTTTTTTCTGGTAAAGCAGTGGCTTGTTTATATTTTGATAATTCAACAGCCGTTCTCCTGTAGAAAAAAGGGACAGGCTACTTTTCTTTTTTTACGACCATTTTTCTTTTCAGAAGTTCTTCCATGAGACCCATCACATCTTTTTCTATGGTGTCAGAAGTGGCATCAAAACGGGAAGATAGCTCCAGGGAAATAACTTTCAGGTTTTTTTTGCCGTCAAGCCCCGTCCAGATAACTTTTCCTGTTTCGTTAAGTGTATAAAGTTCGTCTTCCATGTCACCTACTCCGGAAGTCAAAGGTATTATAATAATTTCGCCTTCAATCTCTCTTGCCACTATATTCTCTGAAGGGATATAAACTGAATTTATGTCAACCTTGCTTTCCGTATCGCCCATGATTAACCTCCCGGGAAAATAAAGGAAAACTCCTCTTCCTTTTTGAAAAGAGGCTATTAATCGTTTACTTCGATTCAGACAAAGGTGTCCACTTGCTTTTTATCCTTCTGAAAGCTTTCCCATTATTATAGCACAAATTCGGTGGGAATTGCAGGTATTATTATATTCAATGTGATATAATAATGAAATTGTGAATGGAAAAACACACAATACAGTTGCCACTTTACGGCTATGGGAAAATCCAGTTACTACAATTCTGCCTTGAAAAGGGGCGTTGATATTTTCGGAGCCATGGCGGGAGTTTTAATTTCTATTCCGCTTTATGTCATTGTTCCCCCTATTATAAAACTTACATCGAGAGGACCTGTTTTTTACTTTCAGGAAAGACTCGGAAAAAACAAGATGCCTTTTCACATCATAAAATTCAGGACAATGATGGCTGATGCTGAAAAAGAGAAACCTTTATGGGCTGAAGAAAACGATACAAGAATAACGGCTGTAGGATATTTCCTGAGGAAAACAAGGATAGACGAATGGCCGCAGTTTATTAACGTTCTTAAAGGAGAGATGAGCCTGGTGGGGCCCAGGCCTGAAAGAGAATATTTTGTGAAACAGTTGACGGAACATATGCCTTTTTACAATCTCCGGTTCATACTGAAACCAGGTATTTCGGGTTGGGCTCAGATACACCACAGGTACGCATCTACCCTCGAAGATAACAGGATTAAATTATATTATGACCTGGTTTATATAAAGAACAGTTCTTTTTCCCTTGACTTGCTCATCTTATTGAAAACGGTCAAATGCATATTAAATATGCGGGGAAGATAATTGAGCCAGAAGAATAAAAGTTAAAAGTAACGGAATATATTGAAATTTGATTCGCAGGATAAAAAAACTTGACAAAAATAGTATTATATATTAACATTTAGTTAAAAAATAAAGGTATAATAAAGGCAGGAGGACAAAATGAAAAAAGCGCTATGTTGC
>DAOQVZ010000001.1:0-15597 GCA_035341815.1 bacterium | reverse complement strand
GTTGAAATCATATTGCCTCCCGAACTTAACGAAGGGCAGCCTGAAGTGAAAGATACGGAAGGCGGGAACATCAAGAAATTGATTTTCAAGCCGGGAGATGACGGTTCGAAGCAAACTGTAACCGACCATCACGCGGCAGACCATCATATCCTGCAATAAGAGTTTCTGTGCATTTTAAAGGGGACTTGCTCCGAGAGGAGCTATCCCCTTTGTTTTTACAGGAGTGTAAAGTCCGGATCTTATTTAAAAATGTTTCAACCTAAACTTGTTATCCTGCTGCTTATATTCTCAACCGCCTCTTTTCTTTACAGCGATTCCAGCGATTGGGGAGGAACAGGGTTATTAAGAATACCTGACGGACGCACGATAACGGACGGAGACGTGCGTTTTACCTTTTCCCATAGCTATCCTTACAGAAATTACTGTGCAACTATAGGTTTCCTGCCTTTCCTTGAGCTGAACGGAAGACTCGTGGAGCTGAGGGACAGAAAAGTCTTCGGTTCCTTATCGGGAGACTATGGATATTACAAGGACAAGGTAGCCGATTTCAAGGTTCGGCTTTTTAATGAAAAGGAATACCTGCCTTCCATAGCGGCTGGCGTTACGGATTTTCACGGAACGCAGCTCTTTTTCAGCGAATATGTTGCTGCCAGCAAGAAAATCGGAGATTTTGACCTGACAATAGGTTACGGCGGAAATCTTTTCGGTTCAATATTTAACAAGAATAACAAAGAACCAAGAGAACTTGACGGGATATTCGGCGGGGTTGAATGGAGGGCAAGGGATAACCTTTCACTTATCCTGGAATACGATCCGACAAAAGAATTGGCCCTAAATGGCGGGAGTATTTCCTCGAACTGGAATTACGGACTGCGCTGGAAGCCCAATAAATGGCTTACCTTCGGGTATTCATACCAGAGGGGTGACAGGCACGGCATCAACTTTTCGCTGACATATCCTTTCGGTTCAACAGTTGTTCCCCAGAAACCTGACCCGCCTTTCTACGGTCCCGTTGACTGGACTCCTCTGCCGGAGAGCTTAATGGTCGAGACTCTTCCCGATAAACTTTTGACAATAAAAAAATATCTTGTTGAAGAAGGATTAGAAAATGTTCGGGTAACTCTCTCTTCGGATATGAAAACCCTCTATATTGAAATAGAAAACAGAAAATACCTTTTCCACGGAAAAGCCATAGGCCGTGCACTGAGAGTGGCTGTCGCGCAGACTCCTCCGGATATCAAGACAATCTGCCTTGTCCTCAAGCAGATGGACATTCCCATGGTTGAATTAAGTGTGCCAAGGGCGGATTATATCTATTACCTGAACCGGAACCTTACGGACGGAGAAATAATTTCCAGGATGAAAATCAGCAGCAGTATATCTGAAAAATCCATATGGTGGAATGAAAAATTCGCAGAAGATCAGGAAGAAATTCCTTTCCTGAGTTACTATATTGAGCCAGTCAAATTGGAAAGTTACTGGAATGACCCTTCCGGTTTTTTCAAGATAAGAGTGGGACCCGCAGCAACGTTGGCCAAAGACTTCAAAAGCGGGTGGAGCATAATAAGCTCATTGAAATTTCCTTTGTACAGTAATATATCGACCGGCAATTCCCCCATAAACGCCAACCCTGTAAGAAGCGATATCGTCAAATATCTTGAGGATACGGGTGTTGTAGTTGACAATCTTTTTGCGAACCGTTTTTTCAGACTGGATGAAAACAGCTATCTCAGGTTGAGCGCCGGCTACATGGAGCTTCAGTATGCCGGTATCGGAGGGGAATATCTCAGAACATTCAGGCAGGGAAGGTTTGCCCTGGGCAATGAGGTAACCTGGGCAAAAAAAAGAGACTACGATTCAATATTCGGCTTCCGGGACAATTCAGCAGTTACCAGTTTTTTCAACGTTTATATGTATTCTCCCGAGCTGGATACCACATTCAGTGCAAAGGTCGGAAAATTTCTCGCCGGAGACAAAGGCGTAAGACTTGATATATCAAGGGATATAAGGGGCGGGAAGGTGTTCATGTGGTATACCAAAACAGGGACAGGCGGATTCACGGGGCCTAACCAGAATTATTCCGACAAGGGAATAGGTTTTGCCATGCCTGTGAGGGTACTGTGGTCTTCGGATGTCAGGGGCTATTACTCAACGGCAATATCTCCATGGTCAAGGGATGTCGGACAGCCTGTTCGCCAGTTGAGCTTGTACAGTTTCTTCAGAGAATATACGCCCATATATATCCGTAATTATATTGACCAGTTTAAAGAATGAGAATTTCAGGGCTTTGAGCCAGTTGCAAAAAAACGCTCTTATTGTTATAATTCTTAAATAAAAGTTCTTTACTTTTTGGAGGCACAATGAGATATAAACTGAAAAATATAATTGGTATTTCCTGCGTTATGGCGTTTCTTGCAATTAATACCACTGTGTCAGGGCAGTCCACAACTTCTCCTGCAAGCCCTGTAAAGGCTGTTCCTGATAAATTAAGCCCTTCTGCAGGAATTCCCGCAACGGGAACTGATGTATCCAAAACGACTTCAGAGGGGGTTGTGCCCGATAAAGACTTGAAGATTTCGCCTGACCCGGCAGATGGTAAGAAAGAGACAGAAAAAGAAGTGGAAGCAGATGCAGAAAAAGAAAAATTGCAGGAATATTCTGCTTTCCAAAAATATATCATGGACAGGATTTCTCCGGAAGTTTCCCGTCAAGTGGACCACTTCGGTTACAGTTTTTTCCAGTCTGTCCCTGAAACTTTTACGCCTGCACAGGCAATACCTGTAAATACCGGGTATGTAATAGGCCCTGATGATGAAATCCGCGTCAATGTTTGGGGAATGGTGGAGGGTATATGGAACCTTGTTGTTGACAGGGACGGCAACATAGATATACCGACAGTAGGAACTCTCAGCGTGGCGGGATTGACTTACGGAAACCTGCAGCCGTTTCTGAAAAAGGAACTTTCGAAATACTACAAAGAGTTCCATATCAATGTGAGCATGGGTAAATTGAGAAATATTCCTGTTTACCTGGTAGGCAATGTCAAAAAGCCCGGGAGCTACAGCGTATCTTCCCTGTCCACCCTTGTAAACGCATTATTCGTTTCCGGAGGCCCTTCGACTTCCGGTTCAATGAGGGATATCTCCCTGAAAAGGCAGGGCAAAACTGTTGTAAGGTTCGACATGTACGATTTCCTTCTGAATGGAGACAAAACAAAAGATGTGCGGCTTGAGCCTGAAGATGTAATATTTGTCCCTCCTGCGGGTTCTCTGGTGGCCATAATTGGCAATGTGACAAATCCTGCGATATACGAAATCAAAGGTGACGCAAGCCTTAAAGAGCTCATTGATATGTCAGGTGGAGTAACAGCAACCGGGTACATTAAAAGACTTCAGGTTGAACGTATTTTCGAAAACGAAACAAGGATAATTCTTGACAAGAATATAAGCGAGCTTTCTGCTGACAAGGACGGCATGAAACTTTTGAACGGAGATATTGTCGTAATATACCCCGTCCCTGACAAAATTACCAATGCCGTTACGCTGAAAGGCAATGTTGTGAGACCGGGCGATTACCAGTGGTTTGAGGGCATAAAGTTAAGCGATATAATCAAAAATCCAGAAAAAGACCTTCTGCCTGAAACCAATTTTGAATACGGATTGATAGAAAGACTGCTTCTGCCTTCATACGAGAAAGAACTGATATTTTTCAATCCCCGCAAGGCTTTTATTGAGAAAAACAGCGAAGAAGATAAACTGCTGCAGCCTTACGACACAGTAGAAATATTTTACAGGTGGCAGTATGAAGAACAGAAGAAGCTCAAGATTGCGGGAGCAGTTGCAGTTCCGGGAACATATGCATACACGGAAAAAGCAAGAGTTTCCGACCTTATCAAGCAAGCCGGAGGGCTGACAGATTTGGCATATACGCGGGAAGCAGAACTGACAAGGGTAATACCTACACCTGAGGGTCTGCAAACAGAAAGATTTTATCTTAATATAGAAAGGGCTTTGCAGAACGACCCTCAACATAATATCTTGCTTGCCTATAACGATTATCTTTTCGTAAGGCCTATTCCAGGCGGGAATCTCTACGAAACTGCGGAAATTAAAGGTGAAGTTAAATTTCCCGGTATATATTCCATAATGAAGGGGGAAACCATTACTTCTCTCATAGCAAGGGCAGGAGGTTTTACCGATGACGCGTATGTCAGGGGAGCCGTATTTACAAGAAAAGAAGTCCGTGATGCCCAGCGAAAACAGATGGATAAAATGATTGAGCAGCTTGAACTGGACCTTCTTACTCCCTCGAAATTGGAGGATGATTCTTCAACGTCTGATATGCAGAAACTCGAAGCAGAAATGGAAAAGAAACGCGAGCTCGTGGCAAAGCTGAAAGAGATACAGCCTGATGGCAGGATTGTCATATCCCTTGCCCAGAAACCTGGAACAAAAACATACGATATGGCCCTTCAGGACGGAGATGTTCTTGCAATACCTAAAAATCCCAATATCGTGAGCGTCCTGGGCTCTGTTTATAATCCGACATCTTTTGTCTACGGGAAAAAGCTCAGCTACACCAATTACCTGAAAATGGCAGGCGGTGCAACGCCTTCAGCAAACAGGCGCGAACTTTACATAATAAAAGCTGACGGTTCCATGGTTAAACCGGGCAGGGGCTACAGGCTTGAACCCGGAGATGCAGTAGTGGTGCCCGAAAAGCTGGAATTTGTTTCAGGCAGGCGGCAGGTATTGGACATGATAGATATTCTTTACAGGGCGGCCATGGTCGTTGTCGTTACTTCAACGGCTTTCTAACCCGGCTATTGAAAACTGAAGGAGCAAAATAAATGAAGGATGAAATTACCCTGTTGGATTACTGGCGCATGGTTTGGAAATACAGATTGATGATAGCAGGCATTTTTTTCATTTTCACTATTGCTGCATTGATTTACAGTTTGAAACTTCCTGCAACATACAGAGCGACCGCTTCCATACTTTCTTCCGCAGGAATAAGCGAAGGAGCAGCATCTCCTTACAATGTGATGGCTTATTACGGCATGATGAGCAACAGCGACATATTTATTTCTCTCCTCCGCAGCAGGACTTTGCGTAATGAAGTCAAAAAAAAATTGGAGGGGACGGATATATTTAAAAAAGACGGGTTTAAATCTGAAACCGGACAGATGACAATATTTGTGCCTCCTCCCGAGGCTGAACTTACGAATGAAAATATAATCAATATAAGCATTGTGGACGCCGACCCTGAAAGGGCCGCATTAATTGCCAATGCTTATGTCGAAGCCCTTGACCGGTTTTATGTCGGATTTAACGTTAAAGAAGCAGGACAAAAACGCAGGTTTATAGAAGAGCGCCTGAAAGAAACCGAAGAATCCCTTAAAGCAGCCGAAAGCCGGCTTGAATCTTACAGTGTAAAACACAAAATTGCAGGCAGCAGGTATTCTTCACCCGATATAGCGGGTGGAGAATTGGGAAGCCAGCTCATAGCAAAAAAATCCGAGCTGGAGGCAAAGAAACATTACACGACTCCAAACAATCCCGATATAGTAAGGCTTAACATGGAGATAAAGGAAATAGAAAAAACAATTGCGGGAATACCTTCCCTCGAAAACGAAATGGCGCGGCTTATAAGGGACCTGAAAGTGCAGGAAAACGTCTACCAGCTTTTGACGGAACAGTATGAACAGGCAAAAATAGAAGAAGTCAGGAACCTGCCGACAGTAAAGGTTCTGGACTGGGCAGTTCCTCCGGACATGAAAGATGGTCCGAATGTCAAGAAAAATGTGTTTTTCGCCGGTTTTGTGGGGCTGTTTATCGGGATTTTTCTTGCTTTCCTGCTTGATTACATAAATATCCAGAGAGCAGCTCTTACATCCAAAACTTAAAATAACCGTTTAAGTAAAGTTTCATTATCAACCTGGATTGACTCAATTTCTATAAAAAGTATTTTCTTTAACGAACTGCGGCAGGGAAATACTCAGG
The DNA here is from genome assembly GCA_035341815.1 of bacterium. Taxonomy (GTDB): domain Bacteria; phylum Ratteibacteria; class UBA8468; order B48-G9; family JAFGKM01; genus JALNXB01. The sequence continues at coordinate 9,595 of DAOQVZ010000001.1, read as the reverse complement.
TATTATGGATTATTTCAAAATAAAGCGTGCGATAGACATATTTTTTTCGGCTGCAGGCATGGCAGTTTTTTTTCCTGTTCTTCTTATAACCGCAGTGGCAGTCAAGCTGGATTCCGAAGGGCCGATGATATTCAGCCAGGAAAGACTCGGATTAAACGGCAGGAAATTCAGGATGTATAAGTTTCGTTCGATGTATGCGGGAGCGGAGAAGGAAGGGGTATACGAAAGGAAAGGAGATTCGAGGGTAACAAAAACAGGCCGTTTTATCCGTGCAACAAGTATAGATGAATTGCCCCAGTTCATAAATATAATAAAAGGTGAGATGTCCCTGATAGGTCCCCGCCCCGTTCTTGCGTACCACCCCTGGCCCCTTGATGAATATACAGTTCAGCAGAGAAAGAGATTCAGTGTCCGCCCCGGTGTTACAGGATGGGCACAGGTTAACGGCCGTAAAGGGCTGCTGTGGGAAAAGCGTATAGAGTACGATGTGGAGTATGTAGAACACATTTCATTCATTCTTGATTTGAAGATATTCTTGAAGACTCTAATCAGGGTAGTTACCGCACATAATAATATCAATACCGGGGAGACAGCTTCAAAAAGCCATTAATATTGTCGCCGCAGGCGTTACGGGAGTCACCTTAATTATGTCCCTTAAACTGATGTATATAACCAACAGTCAAGATATCGCCAGAATAGCTGAAAAAAGCGGTGTGGACATAATTTTCGTGGACCTCGAGATTAAGGGCAAGAGTGACAGACAGCGGGGAAAAGACACTGTCATTTCGGGCCATAAAATAGAGGACGTAAAAAAGATAAAAGGCATTCTTTGCGCATCGGAACTGCTGGTAAGGGTTAACCCTTTAAATGACGGCTCTGAAGAAGAGATAGATAAAGTAATAGGTTACGGAGCTGATATAGTAATGCTTCCCTTTTTCAAAACAGCAAAAGAAGTGGAATCTTTTATCAAATTAGTTAACTGCAGGGCAAAAACCTGCCTTCTTTTTGAGACATCGGGCGCAGTTGATACCGTTGAGGAGATACTATCGCTCAATGGCATAGATTACATACACATAGGCCTTAACGACCTTCATATTTGCTATAATATGAAATTCCTGTTCCAGCTCCTTGCAGACGGGACCGTAGAAAAGCTTTGCAGCAAGTTCAGAGATAAAGGTATCCCTTATGGGTTCGGGGGAATAGCGGGCCTCGGGCAGGGGAAACTTTCTGCGGAATTTGTCATAGCCGAGCACTACAGGCTTGGTTCAAGCATGGTTATACTTTCGAGAAGCTTCTGCAATGCCGGCCTGGTGAAAGACTCATCGGAGGTAGAAAAGCTCTTTGAAACAGGGGTGGAGAGTATAAGGGAGTACGAGTCTGCTCTGGCCGGAAAAGAAGCTCAATTTTTCGAAAACAACCGCAAGGAAGTTGTAAGAAAGGTGGACGAGATAACCTCAAATATGTAGGGTCAGTTTTTTGCAGCGGTGCGCCGGAATAGCCCCGGGACAGGCCGCACTTCTTGTTTCGCAGGCTTCCCGTTTCACGGGATAAAGAAGCCTGCGGCTACCGGATTGAAGAAGACTTGTAGCCGTTTACACCGTGAGCGTGCACCTTTTAAGGTGCGAAGAAGTGATATCTTTTGCGTCGGTGACCCTAACGGTATAAATGCTTTATCCCGGGTTTGTTCGGGACTTCTCCGGGGGGGGACCGCTATAGTAAAAGAAAAAGAGGACAAATGCCTATGAAGCTACTGCTTACCGGAGCCTTCAGCTACACGGATGCCCAGGTTAAAAAGATACGCGCACTGGGTTTTGAAACCGTTTTTGTCCGGGATGAACGGGTTCCAATACAAGAAGACGTGTCTTGTTTTGACGCAGCTGTCTGCAACGCACTATTCCTTTACAACGACATCTCAAGGTTCACCAGGCTCAGGTTCATACAGCTTACCAGCGCCGGCATGGAGAGGGTTCCACTTGAATATGCGTCTTCAAGAAATATACGGGTGGCAAACGCCGCCGGAATTTACAGCATTCCCATGTCGGAATGGGCGGTTCTGAAGGTGCTGGAGATGTACAAGTCCAGCAGGAAGTTTTATGAGTCACAGCGTCTTGGCCTGTGGCGCAAGGAGAGGGACATTCTTGAACTGAATGGCAGAAAAGTTGCCATTATCGGTTTCGGAAGCGTTGGGCAGGAGACTGCCAAAAGGCTCAGGCCGTTCGGAGTTTACATCTTTGCTGTGGATAACAGGGTGCTCGGTACGGAAGAAACGGCCCTTGCCGATGAAGTCCTCTCTCCCAACAAAATAGACGCTCTTCTTGGCGTGTCAGATATCGTCATTCTTTCCCTTCCACTGTCAGAAGAGACACGAAATTTTATGAACAGGGAACGCATATTCCGCATGAAAAGAGGCAGTGTTATTGTCAATCTTGCGAGGGGAGGCCTTCTTGACGAACAGGCGCTTGCGGAAGCGCTTGCGGAAGGCATTCTTTTCGGTGCAGCCCTCGACGTATTTGTAGAAGAACCCCTTCCTGAAAAGAGCCCCTTGTGGAATATGGAAAATGTAATCATTACCCCCCATAACTCCTTTGTTTCGGACAAAAACGGGGATAGGCTTTTTAACCTGATATTGTCCAATCTCAGGGACGAAATAAAAAGAGGTTAAATAAAAGTTATGCTTTACTTTTGCAGTGCTGCCCCGGAAATACCCGGGAGACAGCTGCATGAAAAGATTCATCACGGCAGATTGCAAGGTTAATAATATAGCGCAGGGATTTATTGCGCCACCTGCATATATTCTGTGAAAAACGGGAAGATCGAAATATGAATATCAGGCGTTTGAATGAACAATTAAAGGAATTCAACAAAAGGATTTCCCTGTACGGGGGAGGGCGGTATTTGGCCTGCTGGGCCGATTTAATCTGTAGCGGGCTCCGTTTCGGAGCAAGTCCGGCCGACTACTTTAACTACGAGTTTAACCGGAAAAGCAATTATGAGAAAAACAGGTTCACCACGTATCGAAGGAGCCAGAGGCTAATAAAGACATACAATGACCCGGGTGCCATTGATAAGGTCCTCGACAAGAGAATCTCCAACAGGATATTTGCAGAATTCATTTCACGACGATGGATTGATACAGGAAACTGCACTTTTGAGGATTTCCGGAGCTTCGTTATCCGGCACGGGGAAGTAATCATAAAGCCGGCAAGAGGAGGTGCGGGAAAAGGTATCTGTAAATATTCCTCTATGGACAGAAGCGGCATGGAGCAGAAGTTTTCAGAAATAAAAGGCTCCCTTGTCGAGGAAGTCATAAACCAGCACGGCTTGATGAAGTCTCTCAACCCGTCATCCGTCAATGGTGTGAGGATAGTAACCTTTTTTGACGGGAAAAGAGCCCATATAATTGTTTGTTACCTTAAGATGGGAGCGAGCGATAATATCATTGATAACACCGACGCAGGGGGATTATTTGCAAAGGTCGATATAGAAACCGGGATAGTTTTCACTTCCTGTATAAATAAATATCTGCAGAGATGTTTTATACATCCCGTCTCAGGAGTTCAGGTGACGGGGTTAAGAGTTCCCCACTGGCCCCTTCTGCTTGACACGGTGCAAAAGGCGGCCATGCTGGTTCCTTGCCTCAAGTACCTCGGATGGGATTTTGCCATCATGGAACGGGGCGTGGAGTTTATAGAGGCAAACCACGACCCTTCTCACTTTGGACAGGCAGTTGACCAGGGCGGAACCTACGAGAGCTTCAAAAGATGCATATCAGAGCTTAAGAGGCACGAAAAAGAAGGCAGTACAATGCGCATGAAAAAATCCGGATAATATGAAAAAAAATGAGCAGAGGATATGTGAATGAGCGGAAAAGATGAAATAAAGAAAATCCTTGACGACCATCCCTCTTACAGGGAGACCCTTTTCTGCAGGGGCTATCTTATTACAAACAGGGTGCTGAATACAAGTGAATACCCTTTTTACGGCCAGTGGAATACTGTATCGCCGGGCTCTGTAAAAAATCTTGGCAAATTATACATATATTACCATGCGTGGCAGCAATGTTATGTCTGTGAAAAAAACGGGTTAACGGCTGCTCTCATCGGACATGCCTGCAATCCGTTTGACATGAAACACAGGGAGGAAGAGATACTCGCCGACTGCATGGATGCATACTGCCGGGGCAGTGAGGCTTTTTTTGAAAAGGTCAGTGAACTTACAGGGATACATCTTGTAATTTTGAATGACAGTGAAAGGTTAATAGCGGTTCAGGATTGTTCTGGCATGGAGGCCTGCTGTTACGGGAAAAAGGAAGAAGATATCTACATGTCATCTCATCCCCAGCTGGTTGCAGATATATGCGGCTTTGAAATGGACCCTTTCGTGCGAAAACTTATAGGAAAATGGTTCTACAGGTTCGGCTCCAACTACCTTCCCGGCAACATAACGCCTTACAGGGAACTCCAGAATCTTGGCCCGAACACCTTTATCGAGTATGGCCGTTCTTTCAGCGTTAAAAGGTTCTTTCCTTTGAAACCCCATCCCGAGCTTGAACCCGCAGAGTATGAAGGCACATTTAATTCAATAATGTCAGTACTGGAAAAAAATATCGAGCTGTGCACCCTGAAATGGAAAAGGCCTGCACTTTCACTGACCGGAGGCATGGACAGTAAAACCACCCTTGCCTGCGCAAACGGACTCTACGACAGGCTGAAGTTTTACAGCTTCAGCAGCAAGTCTTCTGAGGCAGAAGATTCAAAAGCAGCCCACTCGATATGCAGCGGGCTGGGCCTTGAACACATTATATACAAAATACAGGACAGCAACTTGCATGTGAAGGATTTTTTCCTGCTGAAGAAGGTGATAGAACATAACATATCATATATCCATAACCTGAAGGATAACGAGATAAGGAAGTATATCTACCTTTACAGGCTGAACGATTTTGACGTTGAACTTAAATCGTGGATATCCGAAACAGGCAGGGTTATCAGGGAAAGGAAATACGGCATCAAAATGCCGAAAATCTTATCGCCGAGGCATTTCAGCGTATTACAGGTAAGGTATATCTTTGCGCCGGCCATGATTCGCCGGGCAGACAGATATTATGCCGGTTACCTCGAGAAGGTGGGCCTTGACAATCCTTTGTACAACTATGAACACGTCGATTCCCATTACTGGGAATTTGCATGGGGCTTCTGGGGAGCGGCTGTTGTCAGCGGCCAGAATATCTTCCGGCATACCGTTACGATGCCCTTCAATAACAGGAAGCTTATAGATATGTTTCTCTGTTTTCCCCATGAATACAGAAAAAAGGATATGGTTCACCGGGAAATCATCAAGCGTGCCAATAAAAAGGTGGCAAGTATCAATATCAGGATAGAAAATCCTTACATGGGTAGAAGGCGCATTCTTTTCGACAGGCTCTATTACAGTCTTGCCACCATGTTTAGAAGAAAGAATTCATGATTAATTATATATCTCCGGATATATTGTTTAACATTCATGCAATGCGTTTACGGAGGGTGAAATGAACAGGATAAGATTTATCCTGGGATGTCTCAGGCAATTTAACCAGGATATCAGAATACTTGGGGATGGCTGCTACCTATATTGCTGGGCGGATTTAATATGGAGCTGGTTTCGTTTCGGGTGCAGTCCAAACGACTACTTTCGCTACGAGTTTAACAGGAAAAGCAATTACGAAAAGAACAGGTTTCTGACTTACGCCAGAAGCAAGAAGGTGGTAAAAAAATATAATAATCCAGACAAAATTAACCTTGTATTTGACAAACGGGTATCACACAGGATTTTTTCCGAATTCATTTCGAGAAATTGGCTTGATACGGGCAGTTGCAGTTATGATGATTTTGAAAAATTCGTTTTGAAATACAGGGAAGTCATCATAAAACCTGCAATGGGAAGCCAGGGCAAAGGCATACACAAGTATTCATACGGCGGACAGGATGGACTGGAAAAGAAATTCTCGGAAATAAAAGGTTGTCTTGTAGAAGAGGTTATAAGACAGCATGCGACCATGAGGTCCCTGAATCCTTCTTCAGTTAACACCGCGCGAATAGTCACTTTCCTTTCCGGCGGAGAGGTCAACATAATCGGATGTTACATGAGGGCGGGTATAACCACTTCGGTTGTTGACAACGTGAGTTCCGGCGGCATGATAGCCGGCGTTGACACTGCCACGGGAATAGTTTGTACGGTCGGCAGTACTGAAAAGTTTGAAAAATATCTTGAGCATCCCTTATCAGGAACTGCGATAATAGGGTTGAAAATTCCCCACTGGGCTGATGTGCTGGATACTGTCAAAAAAGCCGGATTGCTTGTGCCGGGCATAAGGTACGTGGGATGGGATATTGCAATATTGGATAATGGTGTGGAATTTATAGAAGCAAACTACGAAAGCGGGCATTTGGTCCAGATGGCCGACCAGAAAGGCCTTTACGAACCTATATGCAAAATCTTGTCATTTGAGAGACTGAACAGGATAAAAACATGAACCACAGTGTCGTGTCTCATAAATCTCTTTACTATTGATTTTCCTCTTGATGCGACACTTCAGGGCGGTACAAAACACCGGTTTCAGGAGTGCCGGTTTTATAATCCATTCAGCCTTTCCAGAAAAGCCAGCAGGGATTTCTGCCAATGGTTATTGGGATATTCGGGAGATTTGCCCTGGAGTAATTTCGAGTATTTAGGCCGTGCGGCTTTCGACGGGTATTCGGCAGAATTTATTGACTTTATAACACATTCTGAATCAATAATTCCCAGTTTTCTTCCGATTTTATAAATCTCGCGCGCAAATCCATGCCAGGTTGTTTCGCCAAGGTTGGAGAAATGATAAATCCCATATGTTTTTTTTGTCTCAATCAGGAAGAGTATAAACCGGGCTAAATCGCAAGTGTATGTAGGACTGCCGTACTGGTCATCAACAACACGTACTTCATCCCTTTCATTCATCAGTTTAAGCATTGTATTTACAAAATTGCTGCCATGGATGCCGTACAGCCACGAAGTTCTTACTATGTAAAACTTCTGTGCGTCATTCTGTACGAAAAGTTCTCCGTATGCCTTGGTTCTTCCGTATACAGACACGGGATTTACAGGGGCATCTTCTTTGTATCCTTCCATGTTTTTGCCGTCAAACACATAATCGGTTGATATGTGAACTATTACAGCCCTGATTGCATTTGCTGCTTCGGCAATGTTTTTGGGTCCAAGGGCATTTAATGAGTATGCTTTTTCAGGTTCTTCTTCTGCCCTTTCGACGGCGGTATATCCTGCACAGTTGATTATGTGGGTAATTTTTTTCCCCCTCGAAAAGGAAAGAAGCGCTTCCATATCGGTTATATCGCAATCCATCCCGGTTCCGCAGTGAAATATTTTCCGGCTTTCCAGCAGTTCGCTTATTTCCTTTCCCAGCATGCCTTCCGAGCCGATAACCCAGACAGCTAAGTTGCCTTTTCCCATGATTGTCTTGCTGCTCCTGTTACTGTTGTATTGTTCGGCAGCCGGTCCTTTTTCATAACGTTCTCTCTTGTTCCGGTATATCCAGAAATCTTGGATGGAGCAAGTCTCTTTCAGACATGACGGGATTTTCTACCGGCCATTCTATTCCTATATCGGGGTCATTCCATATTATTCCTCTTTCGCATTTCCTGTTGTACTCTTTTGTCATTTTGTAGATTAAATTAACATCGTCTGTCAAAGCAGTAAAACCATGTGCGAATCCTTCCGGTATCCAGAGCATGTTTTTTTCCTTCGAATCAAGTTCCAGGCCGAACCATTTGCCGTAAGTATCTGAACCCTTTCTTAAATCTACAGTTACATCCCATACAGCTCCTGTCACTACCCTGATAAGCTTACCCTGGCAATAAGGGTGTATCTGGTAATGCAGGGCTCTCAAGGTTCCCTTTGATGAATAGGAGTGATTATCCTGGACAAAGGTTGTAGGGATGCCATGTTTTCTGAAGGCGCTTTCTTGATAAGATTCCAGGAAATAGCCTCTTTTATCATAGAAAACCCGGGGATATATTAACAGTAAACCTTTAATGGAAACTTCCTTGAATTCAAAAAGCATTTTCATATCTCCTGCTGTAATAGTCCTAAAAGGTATTTGCCATATCCTGAATGGATAAGTGGTTTTGCCAGTTTTTTCAACTGCCGGGCATCAATGAAGCCCATGCGGAAAGCGATTTCTTCAATACACGCTATCTTGAAACCCTGTTGCCGTTCCACGGTGCGCACAAAATTTGCGGCATCGATAATTGAATTATGGGTTCCCGTATCAAGCCATGCATATTCTCTTCCCATAAGGATAACCCGCAGATTTCCCTTTTCAAGGTATGCCATGTTTAAATCGGTAATTTCCAGCTCGCCTCTCCATGAAGGCTTTATTTCTTTTGCGGTTTCCACTACACTGTTGTCGTAAAAATACAAGCCTGCTACGGCATAGTTCGATTTTGGCTTTTCCGGCTTTTCCTCTATTGAAACAACTTTTTTTTTGCTGTTAAATTCAATAACCCCGTACCTTTCAGGGTCTTTGACGTGATAGCCGAATATTATGGCCCCCTGTTTAAGCCCGGCTGCTTTCCGAACTACCTGTGATAGCTTGTCTCCGTAAAAAATATTATCTCCGAGTATGAGAGATACATTGTCGGAACCTATGAATTTCTCCCCGATGATAAATGCTTCGGCAAGTCCGTTTGGTTTTTTCTGCTCTCTGTAAGAGATTTCAATGCCAAGTTGATGTCCGTTACCTAAAAGTTTTTTGTACAGCGGAATTGCGTTGGGAGAGGAGATAATCAATATCTCTCTTATACCCGCCAGCATGTGGACGGCAAGCGGATAATATATCATGGGTTTATCGTATACAGGAAGGAGCTGTTTGCTTATAACCTGCGTAGCAGGATATAATCTTGTTCCAATACCTCCGGCAAGTATTATGGATTTCATTTTACCCCTTTTCCAGTGCAATAATAAAAAAAAACGCATAATGAATAAGTTGTTAATTGAAACCTTTATATACTTTATTCTACTAAAGCATGTAAAATTTAGCAAAAAATTTATATTTCCATGGACTGTTAAAAAAAAGTTTTTGTATTTCAATCTCCTTCCATTGTAAACAAGCTTGTCCTGATATGCGGTAAATCAGAATCCAAAATGACGACAGTGCAGAAGTTTTCGTACAACTTAATGTGTATTATAATATATTTCAAGGTTTTTCTTCACTGGCTGTAAAGGCCATGTCAATGGCAGAAAGCACAAAACATGAATATCTCACTTCTGAAAGAGCAGGTAAAAAGATTCAACACCAGGATTTCAACACATGGGGGTAAACGCTATATAGCCTGCTGGACGGACCTGTTATGGAGTTCTTTGCGTTTCGGATGCAGCCCGGACGATTATTTCCGTTACGAGTTTAACCGTAAAAGCGGGTACGAGAAAAATAAGTTTATCACATACCGCAGATGCAAGAGGCATATATTTAACGGGAAGCAAAAAGAATGAAAAAAGTACTTATAACAGCAACGGTCCAGAGCCATATAGCCCAGTTCCACGGGACTCTTATTGATATTCTCCA